>NZ_JAAKGN010000010.1:0-57633 GCF_011039295.1 Modestobacter sp. KNN46-3
CACGGTCTGTGCCGTGGTCTCCGCCGAGTTCCTGGAGATGCAGCGCGAGCTGGGCAACGACCTGGTCACCCCACGCCCGGAGTACGACTTCCCCGGGCTGCGCCCCGGCGACCGCTGGTGCATGGTCGCCGTCCGCTGGCTCCAGGCGCTCCAGGCGGGCGCACCGGCCGGGGTGGTGCTGGCCGCGACCAACGCCCGCGCCCTGGAGGTGGTGCCGCTGGAGGCGCTGCGGTCCCAGGCCGTCGACGTCCCGGACGACCTCTCCTCGCTCTGAGCTGCAGCCCGGGCCAGGATGGGCGGGTGACCGACCGCCCGCCGCTGCCCCCGTTCACCGCCGAGACCGCCGCCGCGAAGGTGCAGGCCGCCGAGGACGCCTGGAACAGCCGGGACCCCGAGCGGGTGTCACTGGCCTACACCGAGGACTCGGTGTGGCGGAACCGGGACACCTTCGTCACCGGCCGCGCCGAGATCGTCGACTTCCTCACCGCCAAGTGGGCCCGCGAGCTGGACTACGTGCTGCGCAAGTCGCTGTGGGCGTTCACCGACGACCGGATCGCCGTCCGGTTCCAGTACGAGTGGCACGACGCCGACGGGCAGTGGTGGCGCAGCTACGGCAACGAGAACTGGGAGTTCGACGGGCACGGGCTGATGCGACGGCGGGAGGCCAGCATCAACGACGTCCCGATCACCGAGGCCGAGCGGCGGCTGACCGGCCCCCGCACGCCGGACGAGCCGGAGGTCCCGCTGCACTGAGCCACCGACTGTCAGCGGCGCGCGGTCGCGGCGAGCACCAGGGCGACGGTCTCGCCGGGCACGTCCCACATCGGGAAGTGACCGGAGCCGTCGAACCAGTGCAGCTCGGCGTCGGGGAAGGCCGCCAGCGCCCGCGCCGCCTGGCGGGCCAGGGTCACCCGGTCTCGCCGTCCCCAGCCGATGGTCAGCCGGCCGGGCAGCGACCCGGCCGGGGCACCCTGCTGGCGGGGCCCGCGGGCGAGGTCGGTGAGCACGGCGTCGAAGGACGGCGAGTCCGCGTACCCGGTGAGCTCACGGGTCACCACCTCGCCGTCCAGGGCCCACGGGCGGGCGGAGAACTGGGCCAGCAGCGCCGTCCGCCCGGCCGGGTTGCCCAGCACGGCGGGGAGCGCCGGCCGGATCCGGCGGACCAGCGCGATCGAGGCGCGCAGGCTGGCCAGGAACACCGCGGCCTCCCGGTCGGTCCAGAACCCGCCCGGGTCGAGGGCCACGGCGTCCCCGCCCAGCCCTCGCCGGGACAGCTCCAGCACCATCCGGGCGCCGAGCGAGCTGCCGACCAGCGGAGCGTCGGCCAGCCCCTCGGCCCGCAGCCAGTCGGCCACCGCGTCGGTCAGCGAGCCGAAGCCGGGGTCGGCCAGCGGTGGGGTGTCGCCGGCGAAGCCGGGCAGGTCCACGGCCACCACCTCGCGCGCCGCGGCCAGGCCGGGGAGCACCGGGTCCCAGGAGCGCCACGAACCACCCAGCCCGTGCACGAGGACGAAGGGGTCGCCGGAACCGGTCCGGTGCGCTGCGAGGTCCATCCCCGGCCCCTACCCCCGCCCCGGTCCGGCACCCGCGTGCGGCGGACGCCGCCTGGGCTGCGGATCCGGGGATGATGCGAGGGGTCGGGTGCAGGGCAGGACGCCGGGTCCGACAGCATGTGCGGTCCGGGGACACGGTGGACGCCCAGGTGAGGAGCGCGGACGGTGAGCACGTCGAGGAGCAACCGGGTGCGGGCGGCGATCGGCACGGTCAGCCTGACCGGGGCGGCGATGGGCTTCCTGTCCGCCTGCGGCGTCGCAGGTGAGGACGAGCAGGAGGCCGAGCGGGTCTACTGCGTCGACGAGCAGGACCAGGTCGTCGACGAGGAGCAGTGCGAGGAGGCCGAGCGCAACGGCGGCTTCATCGGCGGGGTGCCCTACTTCTTCCTGCTGGGCGGCTTCGGCGGCAACCGGTACGCGGTCGGCCAGACCATCCCGCAGCAGTACACCGGCGCGGCGACCCGGGTGAACCCCGCCGACACCACGGCGCGGTCCCGGGCCGGGCTGCCCGGCAGCGGCCGGGTCACCTCCGGCACCCGGATCTCCGGCGGCATCGGCTCGGGCCGGGTCGGGAGCGGGAGCGTCGGCTCGTGAGGCGGCTCTACGGCACGGCCCGGCTCGGCTGGGAGGCCGAGATCGAGAGCCAGGGGCTGGTCTACAACAAGACGACGGTCCCCGGCGGTGAGACCCGCTCGTACTGGCGCGAGGACGTCTTCTACGACTTCACCTCCGCCGAGATCGACCACCTCGCCGACGTCACCGACCAGCTCTTCGCCGCCTGCGTGGAGGCCGGCGACGTGGCGCTGGCCGACGAACGGCTGCTGGACCGGATGCGGATCCCGCACGACGCCCGGGAGGTCATCAAGGCCACCTGGGAGTCCGAGCCGCCCAGCGTCTACGGCCGCTTCGACCTGTGGTGGGACGGCGAGGGCGCGCCGAAGCTGCTGGAGTTCAACGCCGACACCCCGACCTCCCTGGTCGAGGCCGCGGTCGTGCAGTGGGCCTGGCACCTGGAGACCGGCCAGGGCCGCGACCAGTGGAACCAGCTCGACGACCGGCTGGTGGACGCCTGGCGGCGCAACCTGTCCCGCTGGGAGGCCGAGCACGGCCGCCGTCCCCGGGTGCACCTGGCCTGGACCGAGGGCGACCGCAGCGGTGAGGACTGGATGACGGTGGCCTACCTGGCCGACACCGTCCAGCGGGCCGGCTACGAGACGGTGGTGCTGACCACCGAGGAGCTGGCCCTGGACACCGGCGACGCCCGGTTCTACGACGGCAAGGGCAACCGGATCGACGTCGTCTTCAAGCTCTACCCCTGGGAGTGGCTGCTCGACGACGCCTACGGCCCCTCGGTGATCGCCGACCTGTGGACCCCCGACGGCACGACCTGGATCGAGCCGATCTGGAAGATGCTGTGGTCGAACAAGGGGCTGCTGCCGGTGCTCTGGCAGCGCTACGCCGACGACCCGGTGATCGCCAAGCACCTGCTCCCCGCCTACTTCGCCGACGACCCGCGCGCGGCCGAGCTGGAGCGCACCGGGTACGCCCGCAAGCCGCTGTTCGGCCGGGAGGGCAACAACGTCGAGCTGTTCGCCCCCGGCGGCGCGCCGCTGGCCTCGCTCGGCGGGAGGTACGGCGCGGAGGGGTGGGTCGTGCAGCAGCTGTGCGCGCTGCCGGACTTCGCCGGCCCCGACGGCCCGCACCACCCGGTGCTCGGCGCCTGGGTGGTCGACGGGGAGGCGGCGGGCCTGGGCATCCGGGAGTCCGACGGGCTGATCACCGACGACCTGTCCTACTTCGTGCCGCACACCATCGACTTCCGCCGCCCACCGAACACCACCTGGTCGGCCTGAGTCCGACTGCCGTCTCGGTTCGAGTGGGCACGCCTTCAAGGGCACGACGTCAGGCAGAGGCACCCGCAGCTCGAACATCGGCGGAGCACACAGGTTGCATGATTCATCCGCAGGAAAGGGTTCGATGGTCGGTCAGGTGTTGACATCACCGAAGTCGGGACGTCGTCGGGGGGACTGTCAACCCGCATACCGACAGAAAGGGCGCCGCGCCCCCATCGAGGTGGGCCAGGGATCCCACGAGTGACGGGCGCGGTGCACGAGGCGCAGGGGGCGGACCCGGCCCCTGCCTCCCGAAGTTGAACACAGCCCGCTGGGAAGGTCGTCGGTGGCGCGGATGCTGCCGGTTCTCCAGAGGAGCGAGATGTCGTCGACGACCGATCACGGGACAACAGTCCGAAGGCCCACGCGTCCCGACGCGGCCGCGGGCGATGCGATCGATGAAGTACCTGGGGACCCCACGGGCGGCGACGGCGTGCGGTACGAGTTCACGTCGGCGCAGGCGATCCGCGGCAACGTATCCAGGACGATCGCGAAGTGGCAGGAAGCCGGCTGGGAACTCGACAGCCAACGCCAGGGAGCACTGCGGACCGAGCTGACCTTCCGTCGCGTGAAGCCGAAGGGTCCCTGGCAGCAACTCCTGGCGTTCATTGCCACGCACTGGGCCGGCTTCGGCCGTCTGAGGCCGAGGACGCAGCAGCTCCTGCTGGCCGTGTTAGGCGGCCTCGTTGTGCTGACGGTCGTCGTGGGCATGGTCGTCGCGAACCAGGCCAGTGGCGGCACGAACGGTTCGGCCGCGCCAGCGACCGAGCCCGCAGCCGTGCCGAGTGACGTTCCGGTCGAGGTGCCGAGTCAGGCCGCGCTGGGGAGTGAGCCCGTAGGCGCGACGTATGCCTATCAGGGGCCGCAGTACGAGATCGTCGCGATCGACGAGGACCTGGGTCCGGCCGAGCTGGACCAGATCTGGGTGTACACGAGCCGGTTCGACTACTCGACGGATGAGTACAAGGACCAGGTGCGGATGATCTTCGAGGATGTCGCACACACCCGGAGCACGGCCAACCTCATCGTGCAGGTCGTCACCGACCGGGAAGTGGCCGAAATGGAAGCCTTCTCCACCATCGAGGACTTCTATGCGGAGCATGGGGACAGGTACGTCCTGGATGTCGTGCTCCCGAAGGAGGAGCTGCACTGGGTCGCGTGGTACACGGGTGGTTACGACTCCGATGCCGGACGGGCGAGCGAATCCGCCGACGCTTTCGAGATCGTCTGGCGGCCGGCTGCGACCCCAGAATTCGAGACATGGAAGCCGTCGCTTCAGCCTTGAGATAGATCACGGGAATGCGTCGATAAATCCGGGTGAGGCGTCGCCGCATCCCGGTGGTCACCTTCGGCAGGCTTCGCGGCGGAAAGATCGCCGAAAGGTGCACATGGACATCGCGGCCTACCTCGGACAGATCGGGCTGATGCCGGAGCAGGCCGCGGCCCCCGCGAAAGGCTGCACACGCTGAGTACGGGCCATCACGACGACGTGAAGCAGCGGAACGCGGAGCGCAAACCACCGCCCACTACACAAGTTCACTGTAGCCGAGCCCGCGGTCCACGCGGAGCCGGCGACGGGCGGGAACAGCCTGTCTGCTCCGAGCTCGACCAAGACCCGACGTTGGCGCAGGCGCAACGTCGGCCAGGAGTCGGCAGTGCACCATGGAGTCTTCAACACCGCTGCTGGCTCAGCCATATGACGGTCGGCACCTGATAGTTGTCGCCGACGAGGCGAGACCGCCCGAACATGCCAGTGAGCCTGGAGTCGCTGAGTCGATGTTGCGTACCGCCCTTGCGCTTCCCGGCGCGGTATTGCCGATCGCGGGCGGCGGATCTGGTCGCCCCATTGGCCTCGTGATGAGGGAGGTGCGCCAAAAGGAGTGCCTGGTTCTGGCGCAATCGACCTGGTCGTCTACTGGCCTGCGCTACGCGAGTGTCACTGGCCGGGCCATGCCCTATTCAGACCGTCAGGCGATGCCGATGGTCCCGGGCGGAAGGCCGATCGGCTCAACGGCCCTTCTTATCATGCCGAGCCAATCTCCGATTACGGAACCGAAAGCTTCTTGGCCAACACCCGCCAGGTAGACCGTCAGGTACAGCAGTCCTTCACGGGTTTTAGTAACAGCCGCCTGCTTGTCCTTCTTGGGTCGCGCAGTTCTTATCTGCACTAGCCGCCCAAGCAGCTCCTTGAGCTGATTTCGCGCCACGGTGACGTCCGTAGCCTTGAGATGCGCCCTTGAAATTGCACCCCTAGTGTTGCTGAGGATCGTCTGGGCCTTCGGCGGGGGCCGCCATTCGAGCTGCGCCAGCACTTGCCTGGACCTGCTGTCAAACAAGCGTGAGGCGGCAGTAGCCAAATCTAGAGTGGGCTGGAAGGTGAGCATCCCCTCCCGCAACTCGTGAGTTAGCAAAGACTCGAGGGCTTCAATGATTGCATCTAGGGCTTGATCGAGCGCATCGTCGGAAGGGTCCAGTCCGTCGATGACAGCTTCGACAGCGCGCACTGCGCGCTCAAGCTTTAGGCCTGACTCGGTCGCCCGGTAGCGCGGTTCCGTCACACCGACCTCCGGCTCAAGACTGCTCACAATCTAAGGTCCCGTGCATGGTGGGCCTCGCTGGCCACCGCTGCCAGTCGACGAAAAGATCGAGTCGCTAGCCCCAGGTGGGCGCCGGGTCCACGGGCCGGGCGGTGCTGTCGTCGGGGCGGGGTGCTGGGTCAGGTGGCGAGCGCGGGGGCGCCCGTAGCGTTGTGACCTCGTTGACGAGCAGGCTGGCCAGCGGCCGGTGCTGTTCAGGTGCAGCACGGTGCGCCGGCCGCTGCGGGCCAGGCGTCCAGCGGTGCTGAACATGCGTAGCTGGAGCCGCTTGGGGGTTCCCAGCGCCGGGCGGCATGACCGACCAGAGCCAGCATCCGCAGCTATGCGGTGAGCTCGCAGCGCTCACTGAGCCACCGCGGGCTGGCCGCTTGACGTGCCCGCTCCGCATGCTCGCCCGTCCGCAGTCGGCGACCAAAAGTTCGTGGGGTCACGGTCGCGCGATTCAGGTGTGGGCAGCCGCGGAGAGGAGCCAGTCGATGCGGCCGCCGTGGGCGGCGGTGTACGCCAGTGGCTCGCCGTCGAGGGCCAGCAGGAACCGGGCCTCCTCCGGGGCCGGCGGCTCGGTCAACCGCGCCCGGACGGCGGGCAGCACGCCCACGCCCTCCTGGGAGACCCAGCGCACCGGCAGCCCGGTGACCAGCTCGGTGAACGCCTGCTTCGCGGCCGCCGGCAGATAGGCCAGCACCGCGGTGTGGAAGACGACGACGGTGGCCTCCGCCGGCATCGCGGCAACCAGCCCGGGCAGCTGCTCGACCAGGTCGCCCTGCCGGATCTCGGCCGGTTCCCGGGCGGCGATCGCGGCGGCGGCGGTGAGCCGGTCGCGTCGCTCGTCCATGCCCGGCCAGATCAGCGCCTGCAGCCAGGCGACGTCGTCGGGGTCCGCGGGGTCGAGCGGGTTCACGTCGATGCCGGCCCGGCGGACCACGGGTGGCACCTCGGTCGGCACCGGCCCGCGCCCGGTCACCGTGCACCGCAGCTGCACAGTGCTGGGCGGGCCGACCCGGACCCCGGAGTACTCGTAGCCGTAGCGGTCCGGGTACAGGCACAGCCCGGCCGACGCGCCCACCTCGATCAGCGCCAGCGGCCCCGGCAGGCCGGCCAGCACCGGCAGCAGGGCCGCGCAGCGGGCGGCCTCGTTGGTCTGGGTGGCCCGGGCCAGCATCGTCGCCCGCAGCCGGTCGGCGTCGCCGGTGACCCGCTCGCGCAGCTGCCCGCCGTCGGCCGGCGGGCCGCCGTGCAGGTACTGCAGCGCCCCGAGCAGCAGGTTGGCCTGCCGCTTCGGCCGCGGCAGGGTGCCCAGGAAGTCCAGCACCTCGGCGTCCTCGGCGACCTCGGCAGCGAGCTCGGCGTACCGCGGGGAGACCGGCGCGGCCTCCACCTGGGCGAACCACCGGTAGTGGTCGGCCAGGTCGGTCAGCTCCTCGTCCAGCGACCTCATGTGGTGGTCAGGTCGCGCGGGGCGGTGGCGAAGCGGGCCAGGTCGTCGCGGGTCGGCTCCACCAGCACCCGGCCGTCGGGGGTGAGCACCACCGGCGCATCCGCCTCCTCGACCCCGAGCTCGGCGAGCAGCCGGGCGGCGGCGTCGTCCTCGGCCGGGTCCAGCCAGGTGTGCGGGACCCCGTCCTCGGCCAGCTGGGCTCGCAGCTCCGTGCTGGCCGGCCAGCGCCGGTCACCGACCACCCGCAGCCCGCTCGCCTGCCCGATGAGCATCGCCCGGCGCAGCAGGAACGACCGGGTGATGACGTCGGCCAGTCCCCGGTCGCGGGTGAAGACGGCGCGCAGCTGCTCCAGGCTGAGCACCAGCACCTCGCCGTCCTCGGCGGCCACCAGCGAGCGCACCGGCCGCTGCCCGGCCAGCATGTTCAGCCCGCCCAGGAACCGCCCCGGGCCGTGGACCGCCACGACCCGCTTGCCGCCGTCCGGGCCGCCGTCCAGCGGCCCCTCGACCACCGCGACGGTGCCGGCGAGGACGACGAAGAAGTCGAACTCCGCCTGCCCCGAGCGCAGCAGCACCTGCCCGCGGGTGGTGCTCAGCCGGCGCCCCACCCGCCGCAGCACGGCGGTGTGCACGTCGGACAGCCGTGGCGAGGCGCCGTCCTCCGGCGTCTCGGCGAGACGCTCGCCCGGCAGCACGTCGATCGCGGGCAGCTGGGCGGCCGGGGAGAGGGTGACCGACGACCGTGCCGGGGTGACCAGCTCGGCCGACGGGAGCAGGCTGCCGTGGCCGGGCCCGCGCGGGTCGGAGGTGACCAGTGCGGCGGCGAGCGCCTCGGTGGTGGTCGGGCCGTCGTGCCCGACGCCGTTGACGAAGAACGTCGGGGTGCCCTGCACCCCGCTGGCCTCCGCACCGGCGACGTCGGCGCGGACCCGGGCCGCGTGCGTGCCGCTGCCCAGCTCCTCGGCGAAGCGGCCGAGGTCCAGCCCGAGCGCGGCGGCGTGGTCGAGCAGCTGGTCGGCCTCGAGCTGGTCCTGGTGGGCGAAGAGCCGGTCGTGCATCGCCCAGAAGGCGCCCTGGGCACCGGCGGCCTCGGTGGCCTCGGCGGCGAGCTCTGCGTGCGGGTGGACGTCGGGCAGCGGCAGGTGCCGGAAGACGTAGCGCAGGTCGTCGCCGAACCGGCGGCGCAGCTCCTCGACCACCCCGCTCGCCCGGCCGCAGAACGGGCACTCGACGTCGCCGTACTCGACCAGGGTCAGCGGCGCGTCGACCGGGCCGCGGAGGTGGTCGACCTCCGGGTCGACCGGCGAGTCCAGCTGCCGGGGCCCGGCGCTGGCCACCTGGGGCTGACGTCGTCCCAGCGCCCAGAACCAGACCGCGCCCAGCGCTGCCGCCACCACGCCCGCGGCCAGGACGCCGACCATCGCCTCCTCGCGCAGCACCGCGTCGTCGAAGGCCAGGTCGGCGACGAACAGCGACACGGTGAAGCCCAAGCCGGACAACGCCGCCCCGCCCCACACGCTGGCCAGCGACACCCCGGGCGGCAGCGAGCCCATCCCGAACCGGACGGCGAGCGTGGACGCCAGCCCGATGCCGACGAACTTGCCGACGACCAGGCCGACGAAGACGCCGATCGTGATCGGGGAGGTGAGCGCGCGGTCCAGCAGCTCGGTGTTGAACTGCACCCCCGCGTTGGCCAGCGCGAACACCGGGACGACGACGTACCCGCTCCACGGCACCAGCAGCGCGCCGATCCGCTCGTTCGGCGAGATCGCCCGCTCCACCGAGAGCTTCGCCCGTCGGGCGAGAGCGACGTCGGGGGCCTGCCGGAAGGCGCGGGCGAGCGTGCCGGCGGACTCCACCTCGTCCCGGCGCGGCCGGTAGGCGCTGACCAGCAGGCCCAGGACGACGCCGCCGATGGTGGCGTGCACCCCCGAGGCGTGCATCGCCAGCCACATCACCACGCCGACGGCGAAGTAGGCCGGCCCGCGCCACACCTTCAGCCGGGTGAGCAGCCCGAAGGCGACCACGCACAGCGCGGCGACGCCGAGGGCGACGAGGTCGATGTCGTCGGAGTAGAAGACCGCGATCACGGTGAGCGCCCCGATGTCGTCGACGACGGACAGCGAGAGCAGGAAGACCCGCAGCTGGGTGGGGCAGCGGGAGCCGACCAGCGCCAGGGCACCGAGGACGAAGGCGGTGTCGGTGGCCATCGGGATGCCCCAGCCCTGCGCGCCGGGGCCACCGGCGTTGATCGCGAGGTAGAGCCCCGCGGGCACCACCAGCCCGGCGACCGCGCCGAGCGCCGGCACCGAGAGCCGACTGCGCTGGGTCAGCTCCCCCATCGACAGCTCGCGGCGCACCTCCATGCCGATGAGGAAGAAGAAGAACACCATCAGGCCGTCGTTGACCCAGTGCCGCAGGTCCATGGCGACGGCCATGGAGCCCAGTTCCAGGCTGAGCTCGGTGTGCCACACCCGCTCGTAGGAGTCGCCCCACGGGGAGTTGGCCCACAGCAGCGCGAGCAGGGTGCCGACGACGAGCAGCGCCGCGCTGGACGCCTCGGTCTGCAGGAACCGGCGGGCCGGGGTGGACAGCTGGGCGAGCAGGTGACCGGTTCGGGAGGCTCGGCTGGAGGTGCGGGACGGGGACGTCACGCGCTGTTCCTACCCTGCCGATGTGACGGCGCGGAATCCGCCGGACGACCCGTCCGGCGGAACCGGCCTGCCCGCCGGACGACCGTGCGGCGGCACGGACCAGCAGGAGGACCGACATGGCGGACCACGGAGCTCTCGAGGGCAAGGTCGCGGTGGTCACCGGGGCAGCGCGGGGGATCGGCCGGGCGATCGCCCTGGAGCTCGCGTCGACCGGCGCCGACGTCGGTCTGGGGCTCCGGGACGTCGCCTCCGACGGCGGGCTCACCGGGGAGATCGCCGCGCTCGGACGCCGGGTGGTCGCCGTCCCGATGGACGTCACCGACCTGGACCGGAGCCGGGCGGCGATCGACCGGGTGGTCGACGAGCTCGGGTCGGTCGACGTGCTGGTCAACAACGCCGGCGGCGGGGTGATGGCCTCGGCGCTGGAGCTGACCGAGGCGGACTTCGACGCCGTCTGGTCCCGCAACACCCGCTCGACGTTCTTCCTCTCCCAGCACGCCGCCCGGCACATGGCCCGGGCCGGCGGCGGGGCCATCGTCAACGTCGCCTCGCAGGCCGGGTTGGTCGCGCTGCCCGGCGAGTCCGCCTACTGCACCGCCAAGGCCGCCGTCATCCACCTGACCCGGTGCCTGGCCGTCGAGTGGGGCGAGCTGGGCATCCGGGTGAACGCGGTGGCGCCGACCTTCATCGAGACGCCGGGCACCGAGCCGGCGCTGTCCGACCCGGCGTTCCGGGCCGACGTCGTCGACCGGATCGCCGCGCTGCACCGGATCGGCCGGCCGGAGGAGGTCGCCACCGCGGTGGCCTTCCTCGCCTCCCCCGCCGCCTCGCTGGTCACCGGCCACACCCTGACCGTGGACGGCGGCTGGACCGCCCGCTGAAGAAGGACCCCGTCCTCCTCACCTCGCGCGAGCTCGGGGCGAGCCTTTGGAAGGGGCCTAACCCAGGACGACGAGCAGGTCGCCGCCCTCGACCTGCTGGACGGCGCTGATCGCCACCCGGGAGACCGTGCCGGCCCGCGGCGCGGTGATCGCGGCCTCCATCTTCATCGCCTCGATGGTGGCCAGCTGCGCGCCCGCCTCCACGGTGTCGCCCTCGGCGACGGACAGGCTGACCACCCCGGCGAACGGTGCGGCCACCTGCCCGGGGTCGCTGCGGTCGGCCTTCTCGGTGGGCTGGACGTCGGACGTGACGGACCGGTCCCGCACCGACACCGGCCGGAGCTGGCCGTTGAGCGTGCACATCACCGTGCGCATCCCCCGCTCGTCGGCGTCGGAGATCGCCTCGATCGCGATGAGCAGCCGGACGCCGGGTTCCAGGTCGACCGAGTGCTCGACCCCCTGGCGCAGGCCGTAGAGGAACTCCTTGCTCGGCAGCACCGAGGTGTCCCCGTAGGCGTCCCGGTGCTCGGTGAACTCCTTGGTCGGGCCGGGGAACAGCAGCCGGTTCAGCGTCGACCGCGGTTCCTTCGCCAGAGCGTCGAGGTCGTCGTCCGAGAGCTCCGCGGGCGGCTCGGCCGGGCGCCGTCCCTCCAGGGCGCGTGACCGGAACGGCTCCGGCCAGCCACCGGGCGGGTCGCCCAGCTCGCCGCGGAGGAACCCGACCACCGAGTCGGGCAGGTCGAAGCGCCCCGGGTCGGTCGCGAACTCCTCGACGTCCACCCCCGCGCCGACCAGCTGCAGCGCCAGGTCGCCGACCGCCTTCGACGACGGGGTGACCTTGACCAGCCGGCCGAGCAGCCGGTCGGCCGCGGCGTACATCGCCTCGACCTCCTCGAACCGCTGCCCCAACCCGAGGGCGATCGCCTGCTGGCGCAGGTTGGACAGCTGCCCGCCGGGGATCTCGTGGGTGTAGACCCGCCCGGTCGGGGCCGGCAGCCCGGACTCGAACGGCGCGTAGACCCGGCGCACCGACTCCCAGTACGGCTCCAGGTCGTTGACCGCGGTCAGGTCCAGGCCGGTGGCCCGCTCGGTGTGGTCGGTGGCGGCGACGATGCTGCTCAGTGCCGGCTGCGACGTCGTCCCGGCCAGCGCCGCGCTGGCGCCGTCCACCGCGTCCACCCCGGCCTGCCAGGCCGCCATCAGCGTGGCCAGCTGCCCGCCGGGGGTGTCGTGGGTGTGCAGGTGCACCGGCAGGTCGAACCGCTCGCGCAGCGCGGTGACCAGGGTGGCCGCCGCCGGCGGGCGGAGCAGCCCGGCCATGTCCTTGATCGCCAGCACGTGCGCCCCGGCCTCGACGATCTGCTCGGCGAGGCGCAGGTGGTAGTCGAGGTCGTACAGCCGCTCAGCAGGGTCCGACAGGTCGGCGGTGTAGCAGAGCGCGACCTCGGCGATCGCCGTCCCGGTCTCCCGGACGGCGTCGATCGCCGGGCGCATCTGACTGACGTCGTTGAGCGCGTCGAACACCCGGAAGACGTCGATGCCGGTGCGCGCCGCCTCGGCGACGAACGTCGTCGTCACCTGCTCCGGGTAGGGGGTGTAGCCGACGGTGTTGCGGCCGCGCAGCAGCATCTGCAGGCAGATGTTGGGCACCGCTTCGCGCAGCGCGGCCAGCCGCTCCCACGGGTCCTCGTGCAGGAACCGCAGCGCGACGTCGTAGGTCGCCCCGCCCCAGGCCTCGATCGACAGCAGCTGCGGGGTCGCCCGGGCCACGTGCCCGGCCACGGCCAGCAGGTCCTTGGTGCGCACCCGGGTGGCCAGCAGCGACTGGTGCGCGTCCCGGAAGGTGGTGTCGGTGACGGCGAGGGCCTTCTGCGCGCGCAGGTCTGCGGCGAACCGCTCGGGCCCCAGCTCGCGCAGCCGGTCCCGGGAGCCGTCCAGTGGGTGCAGCGCCAGGTCCAGCCGCGGGAGCTTCTGCACCGGGTCGACCAGGTGCGGGCGCTCACCGTGCGGGGCGTTGACCGTGACGTCGGCCAGGTAGGTGAGCATCTTGGTGCCACGGTCGGCGGAACTGCGGGCGGTGAGCAGCTCGGGCCGCTCCTCGATGAACGACGTCGTCACCCGGCCGGCCTGGAAGTCCGGGTCGTCCAGCACCGCCTGCAGGAACGGGATGTTGGTCGACACGCCGCGGATCCGGAACTCCGCCACCGCCCGGCGGGCCCGGGCCACCGCGATGTCCCAGGTCCGGCCGCGGCAGGTGAGCTTGACCAGCATCGAGTCGAAGTGCGCGCCCACCTCGGCGCCCAGGGTGGCGGCGCCGTCCAGCCGCACGCCGGCGCCGCCGGGCGAGCGGTAGGCGGTGATCCGGCCGGTGTCCGGGCGGAAGCCGTTGGCCGGGTCCTCGGTGGTGATCCGGGTCTGCAGCGCCGCCCCGCGGAGCACGATCGACTCCTGGGTCAGCCCCAGGTCGGCGAGGGTCTCTCCGGCCGCGATGCGCAGCTGGCTGCCCACCAGGTCGACGTCGGTGACCTCCTCGGTGACCGTGTGCTCGACCTGGATCCGCGGGTTCATCTCGATGAAGACGTGCCGGCCCTCGCGATCGACCAGGAACTCCACCGTGCCCGCGCAGCTGTAGCCGATCTGCCTGGCGAAGGCGACGGCGTCGGCACAGATCCGCTCGCGCAGGGCCGGGTCCAGGTTCGGCGCCGGGGCGATCTCGATGACCTTCTGGTGCCGGCGCTGCACCGAGCAGTCGCGCTCGTACAGGTGGATGACGTTCCCCTGCCCGTCGGCCAGGATCTGCACCTCGATGTGCCGGGGGTCGATCACCGCCTGCTCGAGGAAGACCGTCGCGTCCCCGAACGCCGACTCCGCCTCCCGCATCGCCGCCTCGATCGCGCTGCGCAGCTGGTCGCGCTGCTCGACCCGGCGCATGCCGCGCCCGCCACCACCGGCGACGGCCTTGACGAAGACCGGGCCCTCGATCGCGTCCGCGGCGGCCAGCAGGGTGTCGACGTCGTCGCTGGGCTCGGTGCCCTGCAGCACCGGCAGCCCGGCCTCGCGGGCCGCGGCGATCGCCCGGGACTTGTCCCCGGTCAGCTCCAGGACGGCGGCGCTCGGGCCGACGAAGGTGATCCCGGCCCGCGCGCACGCCTCGGCCAGGTCGGGGTTCTCCGACAGGAAGCCGTAGCCGGGGTAGACGGCGTCGGCACCGGCCCGCTGGGCGGCCCGGACGATCTCGGCGACGTCGAGGTAGGCCCGCACCGGGTGGCCGGGCTCGCCGATCTCGTAGCTCTCGTCGGCCTTGAGCCGGTGGACGGAGTTCCGGTCCTCGTGGGGGAAGACGGCGACCGTCCCGGCGCCCAGCTCGTAGGCGGCGCGGAAGGCGCGCACGGCGATCTCGCCGCGGTTGGCGACCAGGACCTTGTCGAACACGGGTGCCCCTCTCGGGTCGGTGGGGGGCCGACGCTAGCGGCGCACCCGGCCACCCGGTGCTCCCGTTGTGCACAACGTGCGTGCCCGGCGCAGCACTGGGTAGCCCCCCGGGCGTGACCGCCCAGACCCCGGCAGACGACCTCTCCTCCGCCCGCGAGCTCACGGAGGTCGTGCTCGTCACCGGCGCCTCCAGCGGCATCGGCCGGGCCAGCGCGATCGGGTTCGCCCGACGTGGCGCCTCCCTCGTGCTGGTGTCCCGCAGCGCCACCGCGCTCGCCGAGGCCGCGGCCGACTGCCGGGCCGCCGGCGCCCCGGCGGTCGAGTGCGTGCCGGCCGACGTCCTGGACGCCCCGGCCGTACGGTCCGCCGTCGACCGCGCGACGGGCACCTTCGGCCGGCTGGACGTCGTCGTCCACTCCGCCACCGTGATGGCCTACGGCCGGATCGAGGACATGGACCCCGCCGTCTTCCAGCGCGTGGTCGACACCGCCGTCCAGGGCACCTTCAACGTCGTCCAGGCCGTCCTGCCGGTGCTGCGGGCCCAGCGGCGCGGGCACGTCGTCGTCGTCAGCTCGCTGCTCGCCTCGATCACCGCCCCCACGATGGGCGCCTACGTGGCCGCCAAGTGGGGCCAGCTCGGGTTGATCCGCACCCTGCAGCAGGAGTTGCGCGAACTGCCCGACGTGCACGTCTCCGCTGTCGCCCCGGGTGGCACGACCACGCCGATCTACGGCCAGGCCGCCACCGTGCTGGGCAACACCGGGCACCCGCCGCCGCCGGTCTACACGCCGGAGCGGGTCGCTCGGGCCGTGCTCGACCGGGTGTCCGCCCCGCGCCGGCTCAAGCAGTCCGGCTTCGCCAACCCGGTGATCATCGCCGGGTTCCGACTGTTCCCGCCGGTGTACGACGCCCTGGTCGGCCCGCTGCTCAAGGTCTTCGGCATGGCCCGCGACTCGGTGGCGCCGACGACCGGCAACGTCTTCGCGCCGGTGCCGGAGAAGGAGTCGACGCGGGGCCGCTTCCGGGGCATCTGACGCCCCTGGTCACCCGGCCCGGTCAGAGGAGCCCGGCGACGTGCGCCAGGATCGCCACCTGGACGCGGTTGGCCGTGCCCAGCTTGGTGAAGACCCGCGACACGTGGGACTTCACCGTGGCCTCGCTGAGGAACAGCTCCTTGCCGATCTCGGCGTTGGACAGGCCCCGCCCCACGGCCAGCAGCACCTCGCGCTCCCGGTCGGTGAGGGTCTCGATCCGCCCCCGCGCCTCCTGGCGGCGGACGTCGGCGCCCGTGTCGGTGTAGCGGGTGATCAGCCGCCGGGTGGCGGTCGGGGAGAGCATGGCCTCACCGGCGGCGACCACCCGGACCGCCTGGACCAGCTCCCGCGGTGGCGTGTCCTTCGCAGGAAGCCGCTGGCCCCGGCCTGCAGCGCACCGAAGACGTGCTCGTCCAGGTCGAAGGTGGTCAGCACCAGCACGCGGGGGGCGTCGGGGCGGGCGGTGAGCGCGGCCGTGGCGGCCAGCCCGTCCATCCGCGGCATCCGCACGTCCATCAGCACGACGTCCGGCCGGTGGCGCAGCACGGCGTCGATCGCGTCCGCGCCGTCCCCGGCCTCACCGACCACGCGCAGGTCCGGGGCGCTGGCCAGGACGGCGCGCAGACCGGCGCGCACCAGCGCGTCGTCGTCGACCAGCAACAGGCGCACGGGCTCGGCTGCCGACCCGCTCATGTGAGGTCTCCGTCTCCTCGATCGGGCCAGGGCAGGTCGGCGTGCACCAGGAAGCCGTCGGGCTGCGCTCCCGTGCTGAGCCGGCCACCCACCAGCTCCACCCGTTCCCGCAGCCCCAGCAACCCCGGGCCGGCCCCGGGCACCAACGGTGCCGCCGCCGTCGCCGGGGCGCTGTTGTGCACCCGCACCTGCAGGCCGCCGCCCGGCTCCCCGGCCAGCAGCACCGTGGCCGTGCCACCGGCGGCGTGCTTGTGCACGTTCGTGAGGGCCTCCCGCACGACCCGGTGCGCGGTGCGGCCGACCAGCGGGGGCGGGGTCTGCCCGGTCGGCAGGTCGGTGTGCAGCTGCACGGCGACACCTGCCTCGGCGCTGGCCCGGACCAGCCGGTCGACGTCGGCCAGGGTGGGCTGCGGCAGCAACTCCGCCTCCGCCGGGTCGACCGGCTCGGGCAGGGTGGTGTCGGCGCGCAGGACCCCCAGGACCGTGCGGAGCTCCTCCAGGGCCTGCCGAGCGGTCGTGCGGATGAGCGCGGCCGACTCCTCGACCTCCGCCGGGCCGGCCGCCGGGTTCACCTCCAGGCCGCCGGCGTGCAGCGCCACCAGGGACATGCGGTGCGCCAGCACGTCGTGCATCTCCCGGGCGATGCGGGTGCGCTCGGCCTGCCGGGTCTGCTCGACGCGCAGCCGCTGCTCGGCCTGGGTCTGGGCGACCCGCTCCTGCAGCGACTGGACCAGGTCGCGGCGGGCACCGAGGTAGGCACCCAGCAGCGCCGGGAACCCGATCATGACCACCGCGAAGGCCGCCGTGACGACGGCGTACAGGGGATCGGCGAACACCAGGTCGAGCCCGATCTCGGTCGCGCCGTTCACCACCAGGGCGACCAGCGCCGCGGCCACCACCAGCGCCAGCCACCGGTCGCGGTGCCGGATGGCCACGGTCAACAGGGCCAGCCAGAGCGGCAGCCACGGGCCCCCCACGGCCACGACGACGCAGCCCAGCAGCGCCACGTGCACCGGGTACCGCCGGCGCCACCACAGGGCGACGGCGACCGTCAGCGTGCCCAGGACCTGCAGCCACGTCCAGCTGGGGATGTCCGCCACGGGCCCCTCACCGATGACCAGGGTGGCCGCCCCGAGCACACCGAGCGCCACGAAGGCCAGGTCGCGCAGCCGCGCCCAGGGCCACCGGCGGCCACCGGCCACCTCGACCACCGACCCGTCACCCGTCTCCACGGGCAGTGAGCCTAGAGATCATCCGGCTCCGCGACGTCCCCCGACGGGCTGAGGAATGGGCCGATGACCTGCGACTTTCGTAGCAGAGAGCCGTGTACCTACGGGCGATGCCCGCACCCCCGGCGCCGGACAGGCTCGTGCCATGCACGACACGCAGACGTCCACCGTCCACCTCGACCCGGAGAACTGGCCCGTCCGCGCCGTGGGCACCGACGCCATGGCCGTCCTCGGTCTGGTCTTCGCCTTCGCCCTCTTCCCGCTCGGCATCGTCTTCAGCGCCCTGGGCCTGCGCAACACCCGCCGGGACGGCACCCGCGGCCGCGGTCTCGCCCTCGCCGGGATGACCGTCTCGCTGCTGCAGGTGGTCGCGGTCGTCGGGCTGGTCCTCTGGGCCGCCTTCGGCGCCGGCTCCTGATGGCCGGGTACGACGCGGCCTGGAGCGGCGCCGAGAGCGCCAGCGTCCTGGCCGCCCGCCAGCTCGCCGAGGAGGCCCGGCAGCAGCGGCACCACCCTCGCCGCCGCCCGCCGCGCCGTCGCCCGCTCGGCCGGCCGGGGCTCGGCGAGTGCGCAGCCCTGGTCGTCACCGCCAGTGGGCACGCGGGAGCGGGCAGCCGGTACTGACCGCCCGGCACCGGCGGGACGTCGGGGAGGATGGCCCGGTGACCTCCCTCCGCACCGCCTTCTCCGCCGAGGTCACCGCCGCCGCCAGCCGGCTGGCCGGGGTCGCCGAGCGGACGCCGCTGCAGCGCAACGCCCGGCTGTCCGAGCTCACCGGCGCCGCCGTGTGGGTCAAGCGCGAGGACCTGCAGGTCGGCCGCTCGTACAAGGTGCGCGGCGCCTACAACACGATCAGCCAGCTGGACGCCGCCGGGCGGGCCGCCGGCGCGGTCACCGCCAGCGCCGGCAACCACGGCCAGGGCGTCGCCTACGCCTGCCGGGTGCTCGGCGTCCGGGGCCGGGTCTTCGTGCCCGGGACGACGCCGCGGCAGAAGCGGCAGCGGATCGCCGCGCTCGGCGGGGACATGGTCGAGCTCGTCGTCCACGGCGACACCTACGACGACGCAGCGGCCGCCGCGACCGAGCACGCCACGATGACCGGGGCGACCCTGGTGCCCGCCTTCGACGCGCTGTCGACCGTCGCGGGCCAGGCCACCGTCGCCCTGGAGCTGCTGGAGCAGCTGGACAGCCCGCCGGACGTCGTCGTCCTGCCGGTCGGTGGCGGCGGGCTGCTGGCCGGCTGCGGCACCTGGCTGCGCGAGCACGCGCCCGGCGTCCGGCTGGTGGGGGTCGAACCTGCCGGGGCGGCGAACATGGCCGCGGCACTGGCCGCGGGCCGGCCGGTGGAGCTGGCCGAGATCGACACCTTCGTCGACGGCGCGTCGGTGCGCCGGGCCGGTGACGTGACGTTCCCGCTGGTGCGCGACTCGGGTGCGGAGCTGGTGACGGTGCCCGAGGGGCAGGTCTGCACCGAGATGCTCGACCTCTACCAGGTCGACGGGGTGATCGCCGAGCCCGCCGGCGCCCTGGCCAGCGCCGCGCTGACCGGCGGTTCGGTGCTCGTCGAGCCCGGCCAGACCGTCGTCGTCCTGCTGTCGGGCGGCAACAACGACGTCAGCCGGTACGCCGAGGTGGTCGAGCGGTCACTGGTGCACCGCGGGCTCAAGCACTACTTCCTGGTCGAGTTCCCGCAGGAGCCGGGGGCGCTGCGCCGGTTCCTCGACGAGGTGCTCGGCCCGGACGACGACATCGTGCTGTTCGAGTACGTCAAGCGGGACAACCGGGAGACCGGGGCGGCGCTGACCGGCATCGAGCTGGGCAGCGTCGCGGGCCTGGCGCCGCTGCTGGCTCGGATCGAGGCGGGCCCGCTCAAGATCCAGCACCTCGCCCCCGGCACGACCGCCTACCGCTTCCTGGTCTAGCGGCCGTAGCGGGCGGCGGCGCGCTCGCGGGCCTGCGCGGCGAGCACCTCGCGGTCCTTGGGCGGGGCGGTGGTGACCAGGTCGGCGAGCAGGTGCTCGGTCGCGTGCGCGATCTCCTCGACCGCCCGGTCGAACGCCGCCTGGTTGGCCTGGGAGGGCTTGGTCGACCCGCTCACCTTGCGCACGTACTGCAGCGCCGCCGCCCGGACCTCGTCGGAGGTGGTGGCGGGCTCCAGGTTGTGCAGGACGTGGATGTTCCGACACATGCCCGGCAGCGTAGGCCCGCCCCCCGACCACCAAAATGGCCATTTTGGTGGCCGGGGGCCAAAGTCGCGGTTTTGGCCCCACTCGGCCCCGCTCGACGCCGAGTGGCAGCTGAACGGGCTTCCCGGCGGGCGGATGCCCGCTCGACTGTCACTCGACGAGGCGAGGCCCCTGGGGGACGACGGTGGTGGTGGGGGCGCCGCCGCGGGCCAGGGCGCGGCTGATCACCAGGCGCTGGATCTGGTTGGTGCCCTCGAAGATCTGCATGACCTTGGCCTCGCGCATGTACCGCTCGACCGGGAAGTCGCGGGTGTAGCCGTACCCGCCCAGCACCTGGACGGCGTCGGTGGTCACCTTCATCGCGTTGTCCGTGGCCACCAGCTTGGCGATCGAGGCCTGCTGGCCGTAGGGCTGGCCGGCGTCGCGCAGCCGGGCCGCGGACAGGTACGTCGCCCGCGCGGTCTCGACGGCGGCGGCCATGTCGGCGAGCAGGAAGCCCAGGCCCTGGTGCTCGATGATCGGCTTGCCGAAGGTCTCCCGTTCCTGGGCGTAGGCGACCGCGTCGTCCAGCGCGCCCTGGGCCAGGCCGGTGGCGACGGCGGCGATCCCCAGCCGGCCGGCGTCCAGCCCGGCGAGGGCGATCGACAGCCCCTCGCCCTCCTCGCCCAGCCGGCGGTCGGCGTCGATGCGCACGCCCTCGAACCGCATGGTCGCCGTGGTCGAGCCGGTCAGCCCCATCTTGCGCTCGGCGGTGTCGGCGGACAGCCCGTCGCTGTCGGCGGGCACGAGGAAGCAGGAGATGCCGCGCGCGCCGTCGTCGGAGGTGCGGGCTATGACCTTGTAGAAGTCGGCGTGCCCGCCGTGGGTGGTCCAGGCCTTCTCGCCGGTGAGCACGTAGGAGTCGCCGTCCCGGACGGCGCGGGTGCGCATCGCCGCGGGGTCGGAGCCGGCGTGCGGCTCGGAGAGGCAGTAGGCGCCGAGCAGTTCGCCGCCCAGCATCTCCGGCAGCCACTGCTGCTGCTCGGGCGTGCCCCGGGTGGCGAGCCCGAAGCAGGACAGCCCGTGCACGCTCACCCCCACGCCGACGCTGGCCCAGGCGGCCGCGATCTCCTCGAGCACCTGCAGGTACACCTCGTAGGGCTGCCCCCCGCCGCCCAGCTCCTCGGCGTAGGGCAGGCCCAGCAGCCCGGCCCGGCCCAGGGTGCGGAAGACGTCGCGGGGGAACTCCTCGGCCGCCTCCGCCGCGGCGGCCCGGGGCGCGAGCTCGTCGCGGGCCAGCTGCCGGGTGAGGTCGAGCAGGTCGGCGGCCTCCTGCGTGGGGACCAGGCGACGGACGGGCACGGTGCACCTCCAGGCGGGCCGGGACGACGCCGTCCCGACCGGGTTGCAGTACTCCCGGACGGTACGCAGTACTGGACTCCGTACTCAACCGCAGTGCGTTGTTACTGTCCGGCACTCCCGAGGAGGGCCCGATGACGTCGCTGGAGAACCGCAGCACCCGCACCCGGGTGCGCCGCGAGGAGCTGCTGGACGAGCTGGTCGCGGTCTTCCTGGCCGAGGGGTTCGCCACCTTCACCCTCGACGAACTGGCCCGCCGGCTGCGCTGCTCCAAGAGCACCCTCTACGGGCTGGCTGCGAGCAAGGAACAGCTGGTGGTCGCCGTGGTGAAGCGGTTCTTCCAGCGTGCGACGACGGCGGTGGAGCAGCAGGCCGCCGCGCCGGACGACCACCGGGAGCGGATCACCGCCTACCTCCTCACGGTCGCCGAGCAGCTGCAGCCGGCCTCCCCCGCGTTCTTCGCCGACCTCGCCGCCTTCGCCCCGGCCCGGGAGATCTACCAGCGCAACACCTCCTCCGCCGCCGCCCGCGTCCAGCAACTGGTCAGCGAGGGCGTCACCGCCGGCACCGTCCGGCCGGTGCACGCCTCGTTCGTGGGCGTCGCGGTGGCCTCGGTGATGAGCGCCATCCACCGCGGCGAGGTCACGGCCACCACCGGCCTGGACGACGCCGCCGCCTACCGGGAGCTCGCCGACCTCGTCGTCACGGGCCTCGCTCCCCGCTGAGGAAGGACCCCGTCCTCCGCACCCCTCGCGCGCCTCGGGACGGGCCGCGAAGGGCGACGGTGCCGAGGTGGGCCAACGCTGGGTAAGGTGAGCCTCACCTGCTCGGCCGGCGACCCGGCCTGCCCGCCGTCCCCAGGAGTCGCTCGTGGTGCAACGCACGGCGACCCGGCCCGCCGGGGAGGTGAGCCCCCCGCCGCACCGGGGTCTGCTGCGGGGGGCGGCCCCGCGCATGCTGGGGCTGTGGTTGCTGCTGGCCGTCGTCGTCGCGGTCTGCGCACTGAGCATCGCCGTCGGCACCAGGCCGATCGGCCTGGGCACCGTGTGGCAGGCGCTGATCGACCCGAGCACCCCCGGCGACGAGACGGTGATCATCCGCGAGTTGCGGGTACCGCGGACCCTGCTCGGCGTGCTCGCCGGCTCGGCCCTGGCCGTCTCCGGGGCGCTCATGCAGGGCCACACCCGCAACCCGCTGGGCGACCCCGGCCTGCTCGGCGTCACCGCCGGCGCCTCGTTCGCCGTCGTCCACTCGATCTGGCTGCTCGGCATCACCACGGCCGGCGGGTACGTCTGGTTCGCCTTCGCCGGCGCACTGCTGGGCAGCGTGGCGGTCTTCCTGATCGGTTCGGCCGGCCGCGGGGCGCCGAGCCCGGTGAGCCTGGCCCTCGCGGGGGCGGCGATCACCTACCTGCTCTACGCCCTCGTGCAGGCGATCACCATCCGCGAGACGACGGCGCTGGACGCCTACCGGTTCTGGGTCGTGGGTGCACTGGCCGGGCGGGACGTCCAGGTCGTCACCCAGGTCGCCCCGTTCATCGTGGTCGGCCTGGCGCTCGCCCTGGTCAACGCGCCCGCCCTGAACCTGCTGGGCCTCGGGGAGGACGTCGCCCGGGGGCTGGGCCAGCGGGTCTGGCTGGCCCGCGTGGTCGGGCTCGCCGCGATCACCCTGCTCACCGGGGCCGCCACCGCCGCGTGCGGCCCGATCGCCTTCGTCGGACTGGTGGTGCCGCACGTCGCCCGGGCGATCACCGGCCCCGACCACCGCTGGCTGATCCCGTACTCGGCGCTGCTGGGCGTGGTCTTCCTGCTGCTCGCCGACGTCCTGGGCCGGGTGCTGGCCCGGCCGGGTGAGCTGCAGGTCGGCATCGTGCTCGCCGTCGTCGGTGCGCCGTTCTTCATCGCGCTGATCCGCCGCCGCCGGCTGGTGCAGCTGTGAGCACCACGGCGCCCACCCGGGCCACCGCCCCCCGGTCGCGGCCCCGTCGGCCGCTGCGGATCGGCCCCGCCTCCACCACCTACCGGCTGCGCGACGTGCTGGTGCCGATCGCGGTCTTCTCGGTGCTGGTGCTGGCCGCCGCGGCCAGCCTCGGCCGCGGCGACTACCCGATCGGCGTGCTCGACGTGCTCGGCACGCTGGTCGGGCTGGGCGACGAGACCCAGCGGTTGATCGTGTTCGAGCTGCGCGCACCGCGGATCGCGGTGGCCGTGCTCGTCGGGGTGGCCCTCGGTCTGTCCGGCGCGCTCATCCAGACCTTCGCCCGCAACCCGCTCGCCAGCCCCGACATCCTGGGCGTCACCGGTGGGGCGGCGATCGGCGCGGTGAGCGTGATCGTGCTGGGCGGCACCGGCACCACCGCCGCCGGGCTGCTCGGCGGGATCGGCGTCCCGGCCGCGGCCCTGCTCGGCGGCATGGTCGTGGCCTTCCTGGTCTTCGGGCTCGCCTGGCGGTCGGGGGTCGACGGCTACCGGCTGGTGCTCATCGGCATCGGGTTGTCCGCGATGGCCCACGCGATCGTCAACTACCTGCTCACCCGCAGCGCCATCTGGGACGCCGCCGCCGCCAACGTGTGGATCACCGGGTCGCTGAACGGACGGGGCTGGGAGCAGGCGATGCCCCTGGCCCTGGCGCTGCTGGTGCTGCTCCCCGCGGCCCTCGCGCTGAGCCGGGTGCTCGGCGTCCTGCAGTTCGGGGACGAGACGGCGCGGGCGCTCGGGGTGCGGGTCCCCCTGGCCCAGGGCGTCGTCGTCGTGGTCGCGGTCTGCCTGGCCGCGTTCGCCGTCTCCGCGGCCGGGCCGATCCAGTTCGTCGCCCTCGTCGTCCCCCAGATCGCCGTCCGGCTGACCGGCGGGTCACGCCCACCGCTGGTCACCTCCGCCCTGCTGGGCGCACTGTTGCTGGTCAGCAGCGACCTGGTCGCCCGCACCGCGCTGCCCGAGTCGTTCCCGGTCGGCGTGATCACCGCGATCGTCGGCGCCCCGTACCTGCTCTGGCTCCTCGTCCGCGGAAGGCGGCGATCCACCCTGTGACCGTGACCGAGCACCGCACCTCCTCCGCCGCCGGTGTCGAGCGGCCCCCGTCGGTGCGGCTGGCCGCCGAGGGCGTCCGGCTCGCCTACGGCGACAAGGTCGTCGTCGACGGCCTGGACCTGCAGCTCCTCGACGGGTCGTTCACCGCGATCGTCGGCCCCAACGGGTGCGGCAAGTCCACCGTGCTGAAGGCGCTGGGCAGGTTGCTGCGCCCGACGTCCGGCACCGTCCTGCTCGACGGTCGGGCGATCGGCGCCACCTCGACCCGCGAGGTCGCCAAGGTGCTGGGGCTGCTGCCGCAGACGCCGCTGGCACCCGAGGGGCTCACCGTGGCCGACCTGGTCGCCCGGGGGCGGCACCCGCACCAGAGCTGGCTGCGCCAGTGGTCCTCCGACGACGAGGCCGTGGTCACCGAGGCACTGAGCTGGACCGACATGGCCGAGCTCGCCGACTCCCCGGTCGACGCGCTGTCCGGCGGGCAGCGCCAGCGGGCCTGGATCTCCATGGCGCTGGCCCAGGGCACCGACCTGCTGCTGCTCGACGAGCCGACGACCTACCTCGACCTCGCCCACCAGGTCGACGTGCTGGAGCTGGTGGGCCGGCTGCACGCGGAGAAGGGCCGCACCGTGGTGGTCGTGCTGCACGACCTCAACCTGGCCGCCCGGTACGCGAAGCGGCTGGTCGCGATGAAGGACGGCGTCCTGGTCGCCTCCGGGACCCCGCAGGAGGTGCTCACCGAGCAACTGCTGGCCGACGTCTTCGAGCTGGAGGCCCGGGTGGTGCCCGACCCGGTGACCGGCACCCCGATGGTGGTCCCGGTCCGCCGCCTCCGCTGACCTCGCCGCCTCCCCACCCGCCTGCGCGGACGATCATGGAACTGGCGGGGCGACACGCCGCGTGAGGTTGGCGTGTCGGCCCGCTGGCTCCGTGATCGTCACGGGCAGGGCAACCTGAGCGCCCTCGCCACGGTGATGATCATCTGGTGGGGACGGCGGTAGACGTCGACGTCGGTGAAGTGCAGCAGCGTCCACCGGGTCTGCGTCAGCTGGTTGGCGCGGTGGCGGTCGGACCGCAGTTGCTCCCGCGAGCCGTGGGCGACGAGCCCGTCGTACTCGGCGCCCACTCGCTGCTGCCGCCAGCCGGTGTCCAGGTGGCGGCGCATCCCGTCGACCGGCACCTCGACCTGCAGGTCCGGTGCGGGCAGTCCGCCGGCGACGAAGCGCCACCGCATCCGGGACTCCATCGGCGACTCTGCCCGGTGGTCCGCGAGCGGCACCAGCTCCCGCAGCCGCACGACCCCGCGCAGCCCGGACTGGGCCGCCGCGGCGGCGACCAGCTCGTCACGGGTGCACGCTCGGGCGCGCAGTGCCGCGTGGAGGGTGGCCAGCCCGTGGATCGGTGCGGTCAGCCGGACGACGTCGCAAGCGGTACGCGCCGCCGGGGTCACCCAGACGCCGTCCACGAGGACCGCGTCGTCCGTGCCGAGGCTCGAGGGGTGGACCTGGATGCCCGGCCGGCTGCGGTTGGCCAGCTGCGGCGGACCGAGGAAGTGCAGCGTCTCCGGGCCGAGGACGTCGAACCCCCAGAGCGCGGCCGTCGTGCTGGAGCAGGCGACCAGGTCGGGTCCGACCGCCAGCGCCGCAGCCCGGACGTGGAGCGCCGGGGAGTCGGGCAGGTCGCCGTCCACCAGCACGCCCCGCCACGGCGACCGCCGCCACCGCCCTGCGGCCACCAGCACCCGGATCTCCCACTCGGAGTGGCTCTCCCGGGCCTGGGCGGTGGTGAAGACGCCACCCTGCGCGGCGATCGTGCGGTAGAGCGCGAAGTCCACCCCCGCAGCATCCGAGCCAGGAGCCCGCAACTCCCACCACGCGCAGCATCTGTGGACAGCCCCTCAACCGGTGGATGCGCGGACGATCATGGGGCTGCGGTGGCGACCCGCCGGAGTGCACCGGCGGGTCGCCACGCCAGCTCCATGATCAGCGCGGCTCGGGCTTGGTGGGCTCGGGGTGCGCCTCGGTGTGGCCGTCGGGGCTCTGGCGCACGACCAGCTCGAAGTCGTCGCCGTGCCGGGTGATCCCGTCGACGACCGCCGCCTCGACCGCCTCGCTGGCGTACGCGCGGCGCAGCACCATCGGGTCCGAGCGCAGGTCCTTGGTCAACGCGACCGCCAGCCCGATCATCACCACCGCGAACGGCAGCGCGGCGATGATCGTCAGGTTCCGCAGCCCCTGCAGCGCCTCGTCCCCACCGACGAGCAGCATCACGGCGGCCACGCCACCGGTCAGCAGCCCCCAGAAGACGACCATCTTCGAGGTCGGCTCACGGGTGCCGCGCTCGGAGAGCGACGCCATCACGATCGAGGCGGAGTCGGCGCCGGTGACGAAGAAGATCCCGACCAGCAGCATCACGATCACGCTGGTGACCGTGGCGAACGGCAGCTCCTGGAGCAGCCCGAAGAGCTGACCCTCCGCCGTCGCCTGCCCGGCGAGGTCCTGGCCCGACCGCTGGGCGTCGATCCCGGCACCGCCGAAGACCGCGAACCAGAGCAGCGTCACGACGCTGGGCACGAGCAGCACGCCGGTGATGAACTCGCGGATCGTGCGGCCCCGGCTGATCCGGGCGAGGAAGACGCCGACGAACGGCGTCCAGGAGATCCACCAGGCCCAGTAGAAGACCGTCCAGCCGGACAGCCACTCCGCCACGAGGTCGCCGCCCGAGGCGTTCGTGCGGGCGGCCAGCTCGGGGAGGTCGGCCAGGTAGGAGCCCAGCGCGGTCGGCACCAGGTTGAGGATGAGCACCGTGGGGCCCACCACGAAGACGAACAGCGCCAGCACGAACGCCAGGACGACGTTGATGTTGGACAGCCACTGGATGCCGCGGGCGATGCCGGAGAACGCCGACGCCACGAACGCCGCGGTCAGCACCGCGATGATGCCGACCGTGGCGGCGTTGCCCACCGGGCCGAGCCAGCCGAGGATCTCCAGCCCGCTGCCGATCTGGAGGGCGCCGAGCCCGAGGGAGGCGGCGGTGCCGAACAGCGTCGCGAAGATGGCCAGGACGTCGATCACCTTGCCGGCCGGCCCCTCGGCGACGCCGCGGCCGAACAGCGAGGTGAACGCCGAGGAGAGCAGCTGACCCCGGCCCCGACGGTAGGTGCCGTAGGCGACCGCCAGCCCGACCAGGGCGTACAGCGCCCACGGGTGCAGGGTCCAGTGGAACAGCGTGGTGGCCAGCGCGGTGGTCACGGCTGCGTCGGTCTCGCCCGCGACGGTGCCCGGCGGCGGCGACACGTAGTGCGACAGGGGCTCGGAGACGCCGAAGAACATCAGCCCGATGCCCATCCCGGCGCTGAACATCATCGCGATCCAGCTGATCGTCCGGAACTCCGGCCGTTCGCCGTCCCCACCGAGGGGGATGCGGCCGTAGGCGCTGGCGGCGATCCAGAGCACGAAGATCACCACGGCGGAGGCGAGCAGCACGAAGAACCAGCCGAGGTTGCCCTCGATCCAGCCGAGCGCGCTGCCGCTGGCCGAGCCCAGGCCGGTGGGGCTGAGGAAGCCCCAGGCGAGGAAGGCCAGCGTGACGACGGCGGCGATGCCGAAGACCGTGCGGTCCAGCTTCGGGCGGCGCTCGTGCTCCTGGCTCGGCGGCTGGGCGATCGCCGGGTGGGTGTGGCTGGGGACGTCGGGGTCGAGCACGTCGTCGATCGTCTGGCCGGTCGTGCCGGCGTCGTCGACGCCCGGGGCCTGGTCGGCAGCCGGTGCCTGGTCGACGCCCGGGGCCTCGCCGCTGCGGGTGGAGCCGGACGACGGCTGCCCGGGTGGGTTGTTCGGTGGGTTCGTCACGTGGCGTGGCGCCTGATCGGCGCCCCTCCCTTCGGGTCGGCGCGCAGGTCGAGCGAGCTGCCCCACGCTCGGGGCCAGCTCGTTGTACGGACCACCGTCCTTGCCTCCGGGCCCGGATGCAAATCCGTGGCGCGGGCACCAGCGGCCCCACCCACCCCGCACACACCACCCGCGCACCCCACGCACAGGTCCACCGGCCACACTGGGGGTGATGAACGTGCTCGCCGCCGGCCCGGTCACCGACTTCCTCTACTGGCTCCGTGGACCCGCCCTCGACGCGCTCCTGATCGTGCTGGGCGCGCTGCTGGTGGCCCGGCTGGTCAGCTGGGCCGGGAACCGGATCACCGACCGGATCGACGCCGCCGCGACCGACTCCGACGCCCTCGTGCGCTCCGAGGCGGCCAAGCACCGGCACTCGCTGACCCAGGTGCTGACCTGGGCGGCGATCGTGCTGATCTGGTCGATCGCGGTCATCTTCGCCCTCGACCGGCTGGGGCTCCCGGTCACCGGCCTGGTCGCCCCGGCCACCGTGCTCGGCGTCGGGCTGGGCTTCGGCGCCCAGCGGGTCGTCGGCGACGTGCTGGCCGGCTTCTTCCTGATCACCGAGCGGCAGTACGGCTTCGGCGACGTCGTCTCCATCCAGGTGGTCGGCGGCATGGAGCCCGCATCCGGGACGGTCGAGGACGTCACCCTTCGGATCACCCGGGTGCGCTCGGTCGACGGTGAGGTGGTGATCGTGCCCAACGGCCAGATCGTCAAGGTCACCAACCTCTCGCGCGACTGGGCCCGGGCCGTCGTCGACGTGCCGGTGCCCGCGACCGCGGACGGTTGTTCGGGGGCTGCCTGCGGCAGGACCTTGGTGGGCTGGTCGTCCGGCGACGTGCTCATGCGGCCCCTCCGGTGCGTGCCCGGTCCTCGGCCAGCGCCTCGTCCTGGATGCTCACGCCGTCCTGCACGTTGGTGGCGCGGAGCGACACGCCCTCCCGGGACAGCGCCAGCGCCACCCGGGCCCGGAGGTCGCGGCCCACGTCGAACTGCTTGCCCGGCAGCGTCCGGGCGACGACCCGCAGGTTGACCTCGTCCAGGCCGAGGCTCTCCACGCCCATCACGGTGGGCTCGTCGAGCAGCAGCTTGTGCAGCCGCGGGTCGGCGAAGGCGCGTTGGCCGACCTCCCGCAGCACCTCCTGCACCCGGGTCACGTCCGCGGTCGCGGGCACCGGCACGTCGACGACGGCCCGGGCCCAGTCGCGCGAGAGGTTGGTGACCTTGACGATCTGGCCGTTGGGCACGATCACCACCTCACCGTCGACCGAGCGCACCCGGGTGATCCGAAGGGTGACGTCCTCGACCGTCCCGGATGCGGGCTCCATGCCGCCGACCACCTGGATGGAGACGACGTCGCCGAAGCCGTACTGCCGCTCGGTGATCAGGAAGAAGCCGGCCAGCACGTCGCCGACGACCCGCTGGGCGCCGAAGCCCAGCCCGACGCCGAGCACGGTGGCCGGGGCGACCAGGCCGGTGACCGGGAGCCCCAGCCGGTCGAGGGCGAAGATGACCGCGATCGACCAGATCAGCACGATCGCCGCCCAGGTCAGCACCTGGGTCAGCGAGTGCCGGTGCTTGGCCGCCTCGGAGCGCACGAGGGCGTCGGAGTCGGTCGCGGCGGCGTCGATCCGGTCGGTGATCCGGTTCCCGGCCCAGCTGACCAGCCGGGCCACCAGCAGCGCGCCCAGCACGATCAGGAGCGCGTCGAGGGCGGGTCCACGGAGCCAGTAGAGGAAGTCGGTGACCGGGCCGGCGGCGAGCACGTTCATCACCCCCAGTGTGGCCGGTGGACCTGTGCGTGGGGTGCGCGGGTGGTGTGTGCGGGGTGGGTGGGGCCGCTGGTGCCCGCGCCACGGATTTGCATCCGGGCCCGGAGGCAAGGACGGTGGTCCGTACAACGAGCTGGCCCCGAGCGTGGGGCAGCTCGCTCGACCTGCGCGCCGACCCGAAGGGAGGGGCGCCGATCAGGCGCCACGCCACGTGACGAACCCACCGAACAACCCACCCGGGCAGCCGTCGTCCGGCTCCACCCGCAGCGGCGAGGCCCCGGGCGTCGACCAGGCACCGGCTGCCGACCAGGCCCCGGGCGTCGACGACGCCGGCACGACCGGCCAGACGATCGACGACGTGCTCGACCCCGACGTCCCCAGCCACACCCACCCGGCGATCGCCCAGCCGCCGAGCCAGGAGCACGAGCGCCGCCCGAAGCTGGACCGCACGGTCTTCGGCATCGCCGCCGTCGTCACGCTGGCCTTCCTCGCCTGGGGCTTCCTCAGCCCCACCGGCCTGGGCTCGGCCAGCGGCAGCGCGCTCGGCTGGATCGAGGGCAACCTCGGCTGGTTCTTCGTGCTGCTCGCCTCCGCCGTGGTGATCTTCGTGCTCTGGATCGCCGCCAGCGCCTACGGCCGCATCCCCCTCGGTGGGGACGGCGAACGGCCGGAGTTCCGGACGATCAGCTGGATCGCGATGATGTTCAGCGCCGGGATGGGCATCGGGCTGATGTTCTTCGGCGTCTCCGAGCCCCTGTCGCACTACGTGTCGCCGCCGCCGGGCACCGTCGCGGGCGAGACCGACGCAGCCGTGACCACCGCGCTGGCCACCACGCTGTTCCACTGGACCCTGCACCCGTGGGCGCTGTACGCCCTGGTCGGGCTGGCGGTCGCCTACGGCACCTACCGTCGGGGCCGGGGTCAGCTGCTCTCCTCGGCGTTCACCTCGCTGTTCGGCCGCGGCGTCGCCGAGGGGCCGGCCGGCAAGGTGATCGACGTCCTGGCCATCTTCGCGACGCTGTTCGGCACCGCCGCCTCCCTCGGGCTCGGCGCCCTCCAGATCGGCAGCGGGCTGGAGATCCTCGGCTGGCTCGGCCCGGTGGGCAACGCCGCCACGGTCGGCATCATCGCGGTGCTGACCGCGGCGTTCGTGGCGTCGGCGTTCTCCGGCATCGCCCGCGGCATCCAGTGGCTGTCCAACATCAACGTCGTCCTGGCGTTCGTGCTGGCGCTGTTCGTCTTCGTGGTGGGCCCCACGGTGCTCATCCTCAACCTGGTGCCGACCGCGCTGGGCTCCTACCTGGCCGACCTCCCCGAGCTGGCCGCCCGCACGAACGCCTCGGGCGGCGACCTCGTGGCGGAGTGGCTGTCCGGCTGGACGGTCTTCTACTGGGCCTGGTGGATCTCCTGGACGCCGTTCGTCGGCGTCTTCCTCGCCCGGATCAGCCGGGGCCGCACGATCCGCGAGTTCATCACCGGCGTGCTGCTCGTGCCCAGCGTCGTGACGCTGCTCTGGTTCGCGGTCTTCGGCGGTGCCGGGATCGACGCCCAGCGGTCGGGCCAGGACCTCGCCGGGCAGGCGACGGCGGAGGGTCAGCTCTTCGGGCTGCTCCAGGAGCTGCCGTTCGCCACGGTCACCAGCGTGATCGTGATGCTGCTGGTCGGGATCTTCTTCGTCACCGGCGCCGACTCCGCCTCGATCGTGATGGCGTCGCTCTCCGAGCGCGGCACCCGTGAGCCGACCTCGAAGATGGTCGTCTTCTGGGGGCTGCTGACCGGTGGCGTGGCCGCCGTGATGCTGCTCGTCGGTGGGGACGAGGCGCTGCAGGGGCTGCGGAACCTGACGATCATCGCCGCGCTGCCGTTCGCGGTGGTGATGATCGGGCTGGCGGTCGCGTTGACCAAGGACCTGCGCTCGGACCCGATGGTGCTGCGCCGCGCGTACGCCAGCGAGGCGGTCGAGGCGGCGGTCGTCGACGGGATCACCCGGCACGGCGACGACTTCGAGCTGGTCGTGCGCCAGAGCCCCGACGGCCACACCGAGGCGCACCCCGAGCCCACCAAGCCCGAGCCGCGCTGATCATGGAGCTGGCGTGGCGACCCGCCGGTGCACTCCGGCGGGTCGCCACCGCAGCCCCATGATCGTCCGCGCATCCACCGGTTGAGGGGCTGTCCACAGATGCTGCGCGTGGTGGGAGTTGCGGGCTCCTGGCTCGGATGCTGCGGGGGTGGACTTCGCGCTCTACCGCACGATCGCCGCGCAGGGTGGCGTCTTCACCACCGCCCAGGCCCGGGAGAGCCACTCCGAGTGGGAGATCCGGGTGCTGGTGGCCGCAGGGCGGTGGCGGCGGTCGCCGTGGCGGGGCGTGCTGGTGGACGGCGACCTGCCCGACTCCCCGGCGCTCCACGTCCGGGCTGCGGCGCTGGCGGTCGGACCCGACCTGGTCGCCTGCTCCAGCACGACGGCCGCGCTCTGGGGGTTCGACGTCCTCGGCCCGGAGACGCTGCACTTCCTCGGTCCGCCGCAGCTGGCCAACCGCAGCCGGCCGGGCATCCAGGTCCACCCCTCGAGCCTCGGCACGGACGACGCGGTCCTCGTGGACGGCGTCTGGGTGACCCCGGCGGCGCGTACCGCTTGCGACGTCGTCCGGCTGACCGCACCGATCCACGGGCTGGCCACCCTCCACGCGGCACTGCGCGCCCGAGCGTGCACCCGTGACGAGCTGGTCGCCGCCGCGGCGGCCCAGTCCGGGCTGCGCGGGGTCGTGCGGCTGCGGGAGCTGGTGCCGCTCGCGGACCACCGGGCAGAGTCGCCGATGGAGTCCCGGATGCGGTGGCGCTTCGTCGCCGGCGGACTGCCCGCACCGGACCTGCAGGTCGAGGTGCCGGTCGACGGGATGCGCCGCCACCTGGACACCGGCTGGCGGCAGCAGCGAGTGGGCGCCGAGTACGACGGGCTCGTCGCCCACGGCTCGCGGGAGCAACTGCGGTCCGACCGCCACCGCGCCAACCAGCTGACGCAGACCCGGTGGACGCTGCTGCACTTCACCGACGTCGACGTCTACCGCCGTCCCCACCAGATGATCATCACCGTGGCGAGGGCGCTCAGGTTGCCCTGCCCGTGACGATCACGGAGCCAGCGGGCCGACACGCCAACCTCACGCGGCGTGTCGCCCCGCCAGTTCCATGATCGTCCGCGCAGGCGGGTGGGGAGGCGGCGAGGTCAGCGGAGGCGGCGGACCGGGACCACCATCGGGGTGCCGGTCACCGGGTCGGGCACCACCCGGGCCTCCAGCTCGAAGACGTCGGCCAGCAGTTGCTCGGTGAGCACCTCCTGCGGGGTCCCGGAGGCGACCAGGACGCCGTCCTTCATCGCGACCAGCCGCTTCGCGTACCGGGCGGCCAGGTTGAGGTCGTGCAGCACGACCACCACGGTGCGGCCCTTCTCCGCGTGCAGCCGGCCCACCAGCTCCAGCACGTCGACCTGGTGGGCGAGGTCGAGGTAGGTCGTCGGCTCGTCGAGCAGCAGCAGGTCGGTGCCCTGGGCCAGCGCCATGGAGATCCAGGCCCGCTGGCGCTGCCCGCCGGACAGCGCGTCGACCGGGGAGTCGGCGAGCTCGGCCATGTCGGTCCAGCTCAGTGCCTCGGTGACCACGGCCTCGTCGTCGGAGGACCACTGGCGCAGCCAGCTCTGGTGCGGGTGCCGCCCCCGGGCGACCAGGTCGGCCACGGTGAGCCCCTCGGGTGCCAGCGGCGTCTGCGGCAGCAGCCCCAGCACCTTGGCGACCTCGCGGGTCGAGGTGGCGCCGATCGCCCGACCGTCGAGCAGGACGGTGCCGGACGTCGGGCGCAGCAACCTGCCCAGCGCCTTCAGCACGGTGGACTTGCCGCACCCGTTGGGGCCGACGATCGCGGTGAACGACCCGTCGAGGAGCTGCAGGTCCAGGCCGTCGACGACGACCTTGTCGCCGTAGGCGAGCCGGACGCCCTCGGCGGCCAGCCGCACCGACGGGGGCCGCTCGACACCGGCGGCGGAGGAGGTGCGGTGCTCGGTCACGGTCACAGGGTGGATCGCCGCCTTCCGCGGACGAGGAGCCAGAGCAGGTACGGGGCGCCGACGATCGCGGTGATCACGCCGACCGGGAACGACTCGGGCAGCGCGGTGCGGGCGACCAGGTCGCTGCTGACCAGCAACAGTGCGCCCAGCAGGGCGGAGGTGACCAGCGGTGGGCGTGACCCGCCGGTCAGCCGGACGGCGATCTGGGGGACGACGAGGGCGACGAACTGGATCGGCCCGGCCGCGGAGACGGCGAACGCGGCCAGGCAGACCGCGACCACGACGACGACGCCCTGGGCCAGGGGGACCCGCACCCCGAGCGCCCGCGCCGTCTCGTCCCCGAACTGCAGGACGCCGAGCACCCGGCTCAGCGCGAGGGCCGCGGGGAGCAGCACCAGCAGCGCCAGGGCCAGGGGCATCGCCTGCTCCCAGCCCCGTCCGTTCAGCGACCCGGTGATCCACACGTTGGCGGCGGCGGCGTCCCAGATGGCGCTGCGGGTGAGCAGGTAGTTGACGATCGCGTGGGCCATCGCGGACAACCCGATGCCGATGAGCACCAGCCGGTAGCCGTCGACCCCCGACCGCCAGGCGAGCCCGAAGACCAGGAAGGCCACGACCATGCCGCCGAGCAGGGCCGCGGCCGGGACGCCGATCCCGCCGAGCAGCCCGGCGGCGGTGGTGCCGGTGCCGCCCAGCACGATCACGCTCACCGCGCCGATCGCCGCCCCACCGGTGACGCCCAGGATGTCGGGGCTGGCGAGCGGGTTGCGGGCGAAGGTCTGGATGAGCGCGCCGGACAGACCGAGGGCCACCCCGACGAGCACGGCCACCGCGATCCGCGGTGCGCGCAGCTCGAACACGATCAACCGCTGGGTCTCGTCGCCCAGCCCGACCAGCGTGCCGAGCACGTCGAGCACGCCGATCGGGTAGTCGCCGCGGCCGAGGCTGGCCGCGGCGGCCAGCACCAGCACCGAGAAGACCGCGATCGGCACCAGCACGTCGCGCAGCCGGTAGGTGGTGGAGGCGGGGCCGATCCGCAGCGGCCGACGGGGCCGCGACCGGGGGGCGGTGGCCCGGGTGGGCGCCGTGGTGCTCACAGCTGCACCAGCCGGCGGCGGCGGATCAGCGCGATGAAGAACGGCGCACCGACGACGGCGAGCACGATGCCGACCTGCAGCTCACCCGGCCGGGCCAGCACCCGGCCCAGGACGTCGGCGAGCAGCAGGAAGACCACGCCCAGCAGCGCCGAGTACGGGATCAGCCAGCGGTGGTCGGGGCCGGTGATCGCCCGGGCGACGTGCGGCACCACCAGTCCGACGAAGGCGATCGGGCCGCACGCGGCGGTGGCGGCCCCGGTGAGCAGGGTGATCGCGGCGAGCCCGACCACGCGGGCCAGCCAGACCCGCTGGCCCAGCCCCCGGGCGACGTCCTCCCCGAGGCCCAGCAGGTTCAGGGCGGGCGCGTTGACCAGGGCGAGCGCCAGGCCGACCACGATGAACGGGGCGACCTGGGTGACGACCTGGACGTCCCGCCCGGCCAGTGCACCCACGACCCAGAACCGGTAGGCGTCCAGCGCCGTCGTCTCGCGGATGGTGATCGCCTGCACGAGGGCGTAGAGCAGGTAGGTGATCGCCGCCCCCGCGAGGGCCAGGCTCACCGGGCTCGGCGCCCCGCGGCCGGCCGAACCGATCAGGAAGACCGCCACGCTGCCCAGCAGTGCGCCGGCGAAGGCGAACCAGACGTACCCGCCGGCCGTGGTGATGCCGAGCAGCCAGATCGAGTGGACGACGGCGAACGAGGCGCCGGCGGTGACGCCGAGCAGGCCGGGGTCGCCCAGCGGGTTGCGGGTGTGGCCCTGCATGAGCGCCCCGGAGACGGCCAGGGCCGAGCCGGCGAGCACGCCGAGCAGGGTCCGCGGTACCCGCAACTCGCGGATGATCACCGTCTCGTCGCCGGGGGTGCTCGGGTCGATCAGCGCCTGCCACACGGTGCCCAGGCCGATCGGCCTGGTGCCGACGGCGATGCTCAGTGCGCAGACCGCGACGACGACGGCCAGCAGCAACCACAGCCCCAGCATGCGCGGGGCCGCCCCCCGCAGCAGACCCCGGTGCGGCGGGGGGCTCACCTCCCCGGCGGGCCGGGTCGCCGTGCGTTGCACCACGAGCGACTCCTGGGGACGGCGGGCAGGCCGGGTCGCCGGCCGAGCAGGTGAGGCTCACCTTACCCAGCGTTGGCCCACCTCGGCACCGTCGCCCTTCGCGGCCCGTCCCGAGGCGCGCGAGGGGTGCGGAGGACGGGGTCCTTCCTCAGCGGGGAGCGAGGCCCGTGACGACGAGGTCGGCGAGCTCCCGGTAGGCGGCGGCGTCGTCCAGGCCGGTGGTGGCCGTGACCTCGCCGCGGTGGATGGCGCTCATCACCGAGGCCACCGCGACGCCCACGAACGAGGCGTGCACCGGCCGGACGGTGCCGGCGGTGACGCCCTCGCTGACCAGTTGCTGGACGCGGGCGGCGGCGGAGGAGGTGTTGCGCTGGTAGATCTCCCGGGCCGGGGCGAAGGCGGCGAGGTCGGCGAAGAACGCGGGGGAGGCCGGCTGCAGCTGCTCGGCGACCGTGAGGAGGTAGGCGGTGATCCGCTCCCGGTGGTCGTCCGGCGCGGCGGCCTGCTGCTCCACCGCCGTCGTCGCACGCTGGAAGAACCGCTTCACCACGGCGACCACCAGCTGTTCCTTGCTCGCAGCCAGCCCGTAGAGGGTGCTCTTGGAGCAGCGCAGCCGGCGGGCCAGTTCGTCGAGGGTGAAGGTGGCGAACCCCTCGGCCAGGAAGACCGCGACCAGCTCGTCCAGCAGCTCCTCGCGGCGCACCCGGGTGCGGGTGCTGCGGTTCTCCAGCGACGTCATCGGGCCCTCCTCGGGAGTGCCGGACAGTAACAACGCACTGCGGTTGAGTACGGAGTCCAGTACTGCGTACCGTCCGGGAGTACTGCAACCCGGTCGGGACGGCGTCGTCCCGGCCCGCCTGGAGGTGCACCGTGCCCGTCCGTCGCCTGGTCCCCACGCAGGAGGCCGCCGACCTGCTCGACCTCACCCGGCAGCTGGCCCGCGACGAGCTCGCGCCCCGGGCCGCCGCGGCGGAGGCGGCCGAGGAGTTCCCCCGCGACGTCTTCCGCACCCTGGGCCGGGCCGGGCTGCTGGGCCTGCCCTACGCCGAGGAGCTGGGCGGCGGGGGGCAGCCCTACGAGGTGTACCTGCAGGTGCTCGAGGAGATCGCGGCCGCCTGGGCCAGCGTCGGCGTGGGGGTGAGCGTGCACGGGCTGTCCTGCTTCGGGCTCGCCACCCGGGGCACGCCCGAGCAGCAGCAGTGGCTGCCGGAGATGCTGGGCGGCGAACTGCTCGGCGCCTACTGCCTCTCCGAGCCGCACGCCGGCTCCGACCCCGCGGCGATGCGCACCCGCGCCGTCCGGGACGGCGACTCCTACGTGCTCACCGGCGAGAAGGCCTGGACCACCCACGGCGGGCACGCCGACTTCTACAAGGTCATAGCCCGCACCTCCGACGACGGCGCGCGCGGCATCTCCTGCTTCCTCGTGCCCGCCGACAGCGACGGGCTGTCCGCCGACACCGCCGAGCGCAAGATGGGGCTGACCGGCTCGACCACGGCGACCATGCGGTTCGAGGGCGTGCGCATCGACGCCGACCGCCGGCTGGGCGAGGAGGGCGAGGGGCTGTCGATCGCCCTCGCCGGGCTGGACGCCGGCCGGCTGGGGATCGCCGCCGTCGCCACCGGCCTGGCCCAGGGCGCGCTGGACGACGCGGTCGCCTACGCCCAGGAACGGGAGACCTTCGGCAAGCCGATCATCGAGCACCAGGGCCTGGGCTTCCTGCTCGCCGACATGGCCGCCGCCGTCGAGACCGCGCGGGCGACGTACCTGTCCGCGGCCCGGCTGCGCGACGCCGGCCAGCCCTACGGCCAGCAGGCCTCGATCGCCAAGCTGGTGGCCACGGACAACGCGATGAAGGTGACCACCGACGCCGTCCAGGTGCTGGGCGGGTACGGCTACACCCGCGACTTCCCGGTCGAGCGGTACATGCGCGAGGCCAAGGTCATGCAGATCTTCGAGGGCACCAACCAGATCCAGCGCCTGGTGATCAGCCGCGCCCTGGCCCGCGGCGGCGCCCCCACCACCACCGTCGTCCCCCAGGGGCCTCGCCTCGTCGAGTGACAGTCGAGCGGGCATCCGCCCGCCGGGAAGCCCGTTCAGCTGCCACTCGGCGTCGAGCGGGGCCGAGTGGGGCCAAAACCGCGACTTTGGCCCCCGGCCACCAAAATGGCCATTTTGGTGGTCGGGGGGCGGGCCTACGCTGCCGGGCATGTGTCGGAACATCCACGTCCTGCACAACCTGGAGCCCGCCACCACCTCCGACGAGGTCCGGGCGGCGGCGCTGCAGTACGTGCGCAAGGTGAGCGGGTCGACCAAGCCCTCCCAGGCCAACCAGGCGGCGTTCGACCGGGCGGTCGAGGAGATCGCGCACGCGACCGAGCACCTGCTCGCCGACCTGGTCACCACCGCCCCGCCCAAGGACCGCGAGGTGCTCGCCGCGCAGGCCCGCGAGCGCGCCGCCGCCCGCTACGGCCGCTAGACCAGGAAGCGGTAGGCGGTCGTGCCGGGGGCGAGGTGCTGGATCTTGAGCGGGCCCGCCTCGATCCGAGCCAGCAGCGGCGCCAGGCCCGCGACGCTGCCCAGCTCGATGCCGGTCAGCGCCGCCCCGGTCTCCCGGTTGTCCCGCTTGACGTACTCGAACAGCACGATGTCGTCGTCCGGGCCGAGCACCTCGTCGAGGAACCGGCGCAGCGCCCCCGGCTCCTGCGGGAACTCGACCAGGAAGTAGTGCTTGAGCCCGCGGTGCACCAGTGACCGCTCGACCACCTCGGCGTACCGGCTGACGTCGTTGTTGCCGCCCGACAGCAGGACGACGACGGTCTGGCCGGGCTCGACGAGCACCGAACCGCCGGTCAGCGCGGCGCTGGCCAGGGCGCCGGCGGGCTCGGCGATCACCCCGTCGACCTGGTAGAGGTCGAGCATCTCGGTGCAGACCTGCCCCTCGGGCACCGTCACCAGCTCCGCACCCGAGTCGCGCACCAGCGGGAACGTCACGTCACCGGCCCGGCGCACCGACGCGCCGTCGACGAAGGTGTCGATCTCGGCCAGCTCCACCGGCCGGCCCGCGGCCAGTGCCGCGGCCATGTTCGCCGCCCCGGCAGGTTCGACCCCCACCAGCCGGACGCCGGGCGCGTGCTCGCGCAGCCAGGTGCCGCAGCCGGCCAGCAGCCCGCCGCCACCGACCGGCAGGACGACGACGTCCGGCGGGCTGTCCAGCTGCTCCAGCAGCTCCAGGGCGACGGTGGCCTGGCCCGCGACGGTCGACAGCGCGTCGAAGGCGGGCACCAGGGTCGCCCCGGTCATCGTGGCGTGCTCGGTCGCGGCGGCCGCTGCGTCGTCGTAGGTGTCGCCGTGGACGACGAGCTCGACCATGTCCCCGCCGAGCGCGGCGATCCGCTGCCGCTTCTGCCGCGGCGTCGTCCCGGGCACGAAGACCCGGCCCCGGACGCCGAGCACCCGGCAGGCGTAGGCGACGCCCTGGCCGTGGTTGCCGGCGCTGGCGGTGACCGCGCCGGCGGCCCGCCCGGCGGCGTCCAGCTGGCTGATCGTGTTGTAGGCGCCGCGCACCTTGTACGAGCGGCCGACCTGCAGGTCCTCGCGCTTGACCCACACGGCGGCGCCGGTGAGCTCGGACAGCCGGGCGTTGCGCTGCAGCGGCGTCCGCTCGGCGACCCCGGCCAGCCGGCTGGCGGCGGCGGTGACCTCGGCGGAGAAGGCGGTGCGGAGGGAGGTCACCGGGCCATCCTCCCCGACGTCCCGCCGGTGCCGGGCGGTCAGTACCGGCTGCCCGCTCCCGCGTGCCCACTGGCGGTGACGACCAGGGCTGCGCACTCGCCGAGCCCCGGCCGGCCGAGCGGGCGACGGCGCGGCGGGCGGCGGCGAGGGTGGTGCCGCTGCTGCCGGGCCTCCTCGGCGAGCTGGCGGGCGGCCAGGACGCTGGCGCTCTCGGCGCCGCTCCAGGCCGCGTCGTACCCGGCCATCAGGAGCCGGCGCCGAAGGCGGCCCAGAGGACCAGCCCGACGACCGCGACCACCTGCAGCAGCGAGACGGTCATCCCGGCGAGGGCGAGACCGCGGCCGCGGGTGCCGTCCCGGCGGGTGTTGCGCAGGCCCAGGGCGCTGAAGACGATGCCGAGCGGGAAGAGGGCGAAGGCGAAGACCAGACCGAGGACGGCCATGGCGTCGGTGCCCACGGCGCGGACGGGCCAGTTCTCCGGGTCGAGGTGGACGGTGGACGTCTGCGTGTCGTGCATGGCACGAGCCTGTCCGGCGCCGGGGGTGCGGGCATCGCCCGTAGGTACACGGCTCTCTGCTACGAAAGTCGCAGGTCATCGGCCCATTCCTCAGCCCGTCGGGGGACGTCGCGGAGCCGGATGATCTCTAGGCTCACTGCCCGTGGAGACGGGTGACGGGTCGGTGGTCGAGGTGGCCGGTGGCCGCCGGTGGCCCTGGGCGCGGCTGCGCGACCTGGCCTTCGTGGCGCTCGGTGTGCTCGGGGCGGCCACCCTGGTCATCGGTGAGGGGCCCGTGGCGGACATCCCCAGCTGGACGTGGCTGCAGGTCCTGGGCACGCTGACGGTCGCCGTCGCCCTGTGGTGGCGCCGGCGGTACCCGGTGCACGTGGCGCTGCTGGGCTGCGTCGTCGTGGCCGTGGGGGGCCCGTGGCTGCCGCTCTGGCTGGCCCTGTTGACCGTGGCCATCCGGCACCGCGACCGGTGGCTGGCGCTGGTGGTGGCCGCGGCGCTGGTCGCCCTGGTGGTGAACGGCGCGACCGAGATCGGGCTCGACCTGGTGTTCGCCGATCCCCTGTACGCCGTCGTCACGGCGGCCTTCGCGGTGGTCATGATCGGGTTCCCGGCGCTGCTGGGTGCCTACCTCGGTGCCCGCCGCGACCTGGTCCAGTCGCTGCAGGAGCGGGTCGCCCAGACCCAGGCCGAGCAGCGGCTGCGCGTCGAGCAGACCCGGCAGGCCGAGCGCACCCGCATCGCCCGGGAGATGCACGACGTGCTGGCGCACCGCATGTCCCTGGTGGCGCTGCACGCCGGCGGCCTGGAGGTGAACCCGGCGGCCGGCCCGGCGGAGGTCGAGGAGTCGGCCGCGCTCATCCGCACGACCGCTCGGCAGGCCCTGGAGGAGCTCCGCACGGTCCTGGGGGTCCTGCGCGCCGACACCACCCTGCCCGAGCCGGTCGACCCGGCGGAGGCGGAGTTGCTGCCGCAGCCCACCCTGGCCGACGTCGACCGGCTGGTCCGGGCCAGCGCCGAGGCAGGTGTCGCCGTGCAGCTGCACACCGACCTGCCGACCGGGCAGACCCCGCCCCCGCTGGTCGGCCGCACCGCGCACCGGGTCGTGCGGGAGGCCCTCACGAACGTGCACAAGCACGCCGCCGGTGGCACGGCCACGGTGCTGCTGGCCGGGGAGCCGGGCGGCGGCCTGCAGGTGCGGGTGCACAACAGCGCCCCGGCGACGGCGGCGGCACCGTTGGTGCCCGGGGCCGGCCCGGGGTTGCTGGGGCTGCGGGAACGGGTGGAGCTGGTGGGTGGCCGGCTCAGCACGGGAGCGCAGCCCGACGGCTTCCTGGTGCACGCCGACCTGCCCTGGCCCGATCGAGGAGACGGAGACCTCACATGAGCGGGTCGGCAGCCGAGCCCGTGCGCCTGTTGCTGGTCGACGACGACGCGCTGGTGCGCGCCGGTCTGCGCGCCGTCCTGGCCAGCGCCCCGGACCTGCGCGTGGTCGGTGAGGCCGGGGACGGCGCGGACGCGATCGACGCCGTGCTGCGCCACCGGCCGGACGTCGTGCTGATGGACGTGCGGATGCCGCGGATGGACGGGCTGGCCGCCACGGCCGCGCTCACCGCCCGCCCCGACGCCCCCCGCGTGCTGGTGCTGACCACCTTCGACCTGGACGAGCACGTCTTCGGTGCGCTGCAGGCCGGGGCCAGCGGCTTCCTGCGAAGGACACGCCACCGCGGGAGCTGGTCCAGGCGGTCCGGGTGGTCGCCGCCGGTGAGGCCATGCTCTCCCCGACCGCCACCCGGCGGCTGATCACCCGCTACACCGACACGGGCGCCGACGTCCGCCGCCAGGAGGCGCGGGGGCGGATCGAGACCCTCACCGACCGGGAGCGCGAGGTGCTGCTGGCCGTGGGGCGGGGCCTGTCCAACGCCGAGATCGGCAAGGAGCTGTTCCTCAGCGAGGCCACGGTGAAGTCCCACGTGTCGCGGGTCTTCACCAAGCTGGGCACGGCCAACCGCGTCCAGGTGGCGATCCTGGCGCACGTCGCCGGGCTCCTCTGACCGGGCCGGGTGACCAGGGGCGTCAGATGCCCCGGAAGCGGCCCCGCGTCGACTCCTTCTCCGGCACCGGCGCGAAGACGTTGCCGGTCGTCGGCGCCACCGAGTCGCGGGCCATGCCGAAGACCTTGAGCAGCGGGCCGACCAGGGCGTCGTACACCGGCGGGAACAGTCGGAACCCGGCGATGATCACCGGGTTGGCGAAGCCGGACTGCTTGAGCCGGCGCGGGGCGGACACCCGGTCGAGCACGGCCCGAGCGACCCGCTCCGGCGTGTAGACCGGCGGCGGCGGGTGCCCGGTGTTGCCCAGCACGGTGGCGGCCTGGCCGTAGATCGGCGTGGTCGTGCCACCCGGGGCGACAGCGGAGACGTGCACGTCGGGCAGTTCGCGCAACTCCTGCTGCAGGGTGCGGATCAACCCGAGCTGGCCCCACTTGGCGGCCACGTAGGCGCCCATCGTGGGGGCGGTGATCGAGGCGAGCAGCGAGCTGACGACGACGACGTGCCCGCGCCGCTGGGCCCGCAGCACCGGCAGGACGGCCTGGACGACGTTGAAGGTGCCCTGGACGGCGGTGTCGACCACGCGCTGGAAGACGGCGGGGTCCATGTCCTCGATCCGGCCGTAGGCCATCACGGTGGCGGAGTGGACGACGACGTCCAGCCGGCCGAAGGTGCCCGTCGCGCGGTCGACGGCGGACCGTACGGCCGGGGCGTCCAGGACGTCGGCCGGCACGCACTCGACCGCCGGGGCGCCGGCGGCCCGGCAGTCGGCCGCGGCCTCGGCGAGCGCGGTGGCGCTGCGGGACACCAGCACGAGGGAGGCGCCACGTCGGGCGAACCCGATCGCGCTGGCCCGGCCGATGCCGCTGGAGGCGCCGGTGACGAGCACGACCTCCGTGAGCTCGCGGGCGGAGGAGAGGTCGTCTGCCGGGGTCTGGGCGGTCACGCCCGGGGGGCTACCCAGTGCTGCGCCGGGCACGCACGTTGTGCACAACGGGAGCACCGGGTGGCCGGGTGCGCCGCTAGCGTCGGCCCCCCACCGACCCGAGAGGGGCACCCGTGTTCGACAAGGTCCTGGTCGCCAACCGCGGCGAGATCGCCGTGCGCGCCTTCCGCGCCGCCTACGAGCTGGGCGCCGGGACGGTCGCCGTCTTCCCCCACGAGGACCGGAACTCCGTCCACCGGCTCAAGGCCGACGAGAGCTACGAGATCGGCGAGCCCGGCCACCCGGTGCGGGCCTACCTCGACGTCGCCGAGATCGTCCGGGCCGCCCAGCGGGCCGGTGCCGACGCCGTCTACCCCGGCTACGGCTTCCTGTCGGAGAACCCCGACCTGGCCGAGGCGTGCGCGCGGGCCGGGATCACCTTCGTCGGCCCGAGCGCCGCCGTCCTGGAGCTGACCGGGGACAAGTCCCGGGCGATCGCCGCGGCCCGCGAGGCCGGGCTGCCGGTGCTGCAGGGCACCGAGCCCAGCGACGACGTCGACACCCTGCTGGCCGCCGCGGACGCGATCGAGGGCCCGGTCTTCGTCAAGGCCGTCGCCGGTGGTGGCGGGCGCGGCATGCGCCGGGTCGAGCAGCGCGACCAGCTGCGCAGCGCGATCGAGGCGGCGATGCGGGAGGCGGAGTCGGCGTTCGGGGACGCGACGGTCTTCCTCGAGCAGGCGGTGATCGACCCCCGGCACATCGAGGTGCAGATCCTGGCCGACGGGCAGGGGAACGTCATCCACCTGTACGAGCGCGACTGCTCGGTGCAGCGCCGGCACCAGAAGGTCATCGAGATCGCCCCGGCGCCGAACCTGGACCCGGCCCTGCGCGAGCGGATCTGTGCCGACGCCGTCGCCTTCGCCAGGCAGATCGGCTACAGCTGCGCGGGCACGGTGGAGTTCCTGGTCGATCGCGAGGGCCGGCACGTCTTCATCGAGATGAACCCGCGGATCCAGGTCGAGCACACGGTCACCGAGGAGGTCACCGACGTCGACCTGGTGGGCAGCCAGCTGCGCATCGCGGCCGGAGAGACCCTCGCCGACCTGGGGCTGACCCAGGAGTCGATCGTGCTCCGCGGGGCGGCGCTGCAGACCCGGATCACCACCGAGGACCCGGCCAACGGCTTCCGCCCGGACACCGGCCGGATCACCGCCTACCGCTCGCCCGGCGGCGCCGGCGTGCGGCTGGACGGCGCCGCCACCCTGGGCGCCGAGGTGGGCGCGCACTTCGACTCGATGCTGGTCAAGCTCACCTGCCGCGGCCGGACCTGGGACATCGCGGTGGCCCGGGCCCGCCGGGCGGTGGCGGAGTTCCGGATCCGCGGCGTGTCGACCAACATCCCGTTCCTGCAGGCGGTGCTGGACGACCCGGACTTCCAGGCCGGCCGGGTGACGACGTCGTTCATCGAGGAGCGGCCCGAGCTGCTCACCGCCCGCAGTTCCGCCGACCGTGGCACCAAGATGCTCACCTACCTGGCCGACGTCACGGTCAACGCCCCGCACGGTGAGCGCCCGCACCTGGTCGACCCGGTGCAGAAGCTCCCGCGGCTGGACCTGGCGCTGCACCCACTGGACGGCTCCCGGGACCGGCTGCGCGAGCTGGGGCCCGAGCGGTTCGCCGCAGACCTGCGCGCGCAGAAGGCCCTCGCCGTCACCGACACCACCTTCCGGGACGCGCACCAGTCGCTGCTGGCCACCCGGGTGCGCACCAAGGACCTGCTGGCCGTGGCCGGGCACGTGGCCCGGGCGACCCCGCAGCTGCTGTCGATCGAGGCCTGGGGCGGGGCGACCTACGACGTCGCGCTGCGGTTCCTGCACGAGGACCCGTGGGAGCGGCTGGCCGCGCTGCGCGAAGCGGTGCCCAACATCTGCCTGCAGATGCTGCTGCGCGGCCGCAACACCGTCGGCTACACCCCCTACCCGGAGCAGGTGACGACGACGTTCGTCGCCGAGGCGGCGCGCACCGGCATCGACGTCTTCCGGGTGTTCGACGCGCTCAACGACGTCAGTCAGATGCGCCCGGCGATCGACGCCGTCCGGGAGACCGGGACGGCGATCGCCGAGGTCGCGCTCTGCTACACCGCCGACCTGTCGGACCCTGCTGAGCGGCTGTACGACCTCGACTACCACCTGCGCCTCGCCGAGCAGATCGTCGAGGCCGGGGCGCACGTGCTGGCGATCAAGGACATGGCCGGGCTGCTCCGCCCGCCGGCGGCGGCCACCCTGGTCACCGCGCTGCGCGAGCGGTTCGACCTGCCGGTGCACCTGCACACCCACGACACCCCCGGCGGGCAGCTGGCCACGCTGATGGCGGCCTGGCAGGCCGGGGTGGACGCGGTGGACGGCGCCAGCGCGGCGCTGGCCGGGACGACGTCGCAGCCGGCACTGAGCAGCATCGTCGCCGCCACCGACCACACCGAGCGGGCCACCGGCCTGGACCTGACCGCGGTCAACGACCTGGAGCCGTACTGGGAGTCGGTGCGCCGGGTCTACGCGCCGTTCGAGTCCGGGCTGCCGGCCCCGACCGGGCGGGTCTACACCCACGAGATCCCCGGCGGGCAGCTGTCCAACCTGCGCCAGCAGGCGATCGCCCTCGGGTTGGGGCAGCGGTTCGAGGAGGTCGAGGCGATGTACGCCGCGGCCGACCGGCTGCTCGGCCGGCTGGTCAAGGTCACCCCGTCGTCGAAGGCGGTCGGCGACCTGGCGCTGCAGCTGGTCGGCGCGGGGGTGGACGTCGAGGAGTTCGCGACCGACCCGGGGCGCTTCGACCTGCCCGACTCGGTGGTCGGGTTCCTCCGCGGCGAGCTGGGCGACCCGCCCGGTGGCTGGCCGGAGCCGTTCCGGTCACGCGCCCTGGAGGGACGGCGCCCGGCCGAGCCGCCCGCGGAGCTCTCGGACGACGACCTCGACGCTCTGGCGAAGGAACCGCGGTCGACGCTGAACCGGCTGCTGTTCCCCGGCCCGACCAAGGAGTTCACCGAGCACCGGGACGCCTACGGGGACACCTCGGTGCTGCCGAGCAAGGAGTTCCTCTACGGCCTGCGCCAGGGGGTCGAGCACTCGGTCGACCTGGAACCCGGCGTCCGGCTGCTCATCGCGATCGAGGCGATCTCCGACGCCGACGAGCGGGGGATGCGCACGGTGATGTGCACGCTCAACGGCCAGCTCCGGCCGGTGTCGGTGCGGGACCGGTCCGTCACGTCCGACGTCCAGCCCACCGAGAAGGCCGACCGCAGCGACCCCGGGCAGGTGGCCGCACCGTTCGCCGGGGTGGTCAGCCTGTCCGTCGCCGAGGGCGACACCGTGGAGGCGGGCGCGCAGCTGGCCACCATCGAGGCGATGAAGATGGAGGCCGCGATCACCGCGCCGCGGGCCGGCACGGTCTCCCGGGTGGCGATCAGCGCCGTCCAGCAGGTCGAGGGCGGCGACCTGCTCGTCGTCCTGGGTTAGGCCCCTTCCAAAGGCTCGCCCCGAGCTCGCGCGAGGTGAGGAGGACGGGGTCCTTCTTCAGCGGGCGGTCCAGCCGCCGTCCACGGTCAGGGTGTGGCCGGTGACCAGCGAGGCGGCGGGGGAGGCGAGGAAGGCCACCGCGGTGGCGACCTCCTCCGGCCGGCCGATCCGGTGCAGCGCGGCGATCCGGTCGACGACGTCGGCCCGGAACGCCGGGTCGGACAGCGCCGGCTCGGTGCCCGGCGTCTCGATGAAGGTCGGCGCCACCGCGTTCACCCGGATGCCCAGCTCGCCCCACTCGACGGCCAGGCACCGGGTCAGGTGGATGACGGCGGCCTTGGCGGTGCAGTAGGCGGACTCGCCGGGCAGCGCGACCAACCCGGCCTGCGAGGCGACGTTGACGATGGCCCCGCCGCCGGCCCGGGCCATGTGCCGGGCGGCGTGCTGGGAGAGGAAGAACGTCGAGCGGGTGTTGCGGGACCAGACGGCGTCGAAGTCCGCCTCGGTCAGCTCCAGCGCCGAGGCCATCACCCCGCCGCCGGCGTTGTTGACCAGCACGTCGACCGACCCGAGCTCGTCGACCACCCGGTCGATCGCCGCCCGGCTCCGGTCCAGGTCGGTGACGTCCATCGGGACGGCGACCACCCGGCGTCCGAGCGCGGCGATCTCCCCGGTGAGCCCGCCGTCGGAGGCGACGTCCCGGAGCCCCAGACCGACGTCGGCGCCGGTCGACGCGAGCTCCAGGGCGATCGCCCGGCCGATCCCCCGCGCTGCCCCGGTGACCACCGCGACCTTGCCCTCGAGAGCTCCGTGGTCCGCCATGTCGGTCCTCCTGCTGGTCCGTGCCGCCGCACGGTCGTCCGGCGGGCAGGCCGGTTCCGCCGGACGGGTCGTCCGGCGGATTCCGCGCCGTCACATCGGCAGGGTAGGAACAGCGCGTGACGTCCCCGTCCCGCACCTCCAGCCGAGCCTCCCGAACCGGTCACCTGCTCGCCCAGCTGTCCACCCCGGCCCGCCGGTTCCTGCAGACCGAGGCGTCCAGCGCGGCGCTGCTCGTCGTCGGCACCCTGCTCGCGCTGCTGTGGGCCAACTCCCCGTGGGGCGACTCCTACGAGCGGGTGTGGCACACCGAGCTCAGCCTGGAACTGGGCTCCATGGCCGTCGCCATGGACCTGCGGCACTGGGTCAACGACGGCCTGATGGTGTTCTTCTTCTTCCTCATCGGCATGGAGGTGCGCCGCGAGCTGTCGATGGGGGAGCTGACCCAGCGCAGTCGGCTCTCGGTGCCGGCGCTCGGCGCGGTCGCCGGGCTGGTGGTGCCCGCGGGGCTCTACCTCGCGATCAACGCCGGTGGCCCCGGCGCGCAGGGCTGGGGCATCCCGATGGCCACCGACACCGCCTTCGTCCTCGGTGCCCTGGCGCTGGTCGGCTCCCGCTGCCCCACCCAGCTGCGGGTCTTCCTGCTCTCGCTGTCCGTCGTCGACGACATCGGGGCGCTCACCGTGATCGCGGTCTTCTACTCCGACGACATCGACCTCGTCGCCCTCGGCGTCGCCGCGCTGTGCGTGGTCGCCTTCGGGCTGCTCACCCGGCTGAAGGTGTGGCGCGGGCCGGCCTACTTCGCCGTCGGCGTGGTGATGTGGCTGGCGATGCACGCCTCGGGGGTGCACGCCACCATCGGCGGCGTCGTCCTGGGCCTGCTGGTCAGCGCCTACCGGCCGCGCCGGGACGAGGTGGAGTCCGCCGGCACGCTCGCCCGCGCCTTCCGGCAGGCCCCCGACGTCGCTCTCGCCCGACGGGCGAAGCTCTCGGTGGAGCGGGCGATCTCGCCGAACGAGCGGATCGGCGCGCTGCTGGTGCCGTGGAGCGGGTACGTCGTCGTCCCGGTGTTCGCGCTGGCCAACGCGGGGGTGCAGTTCAACACCGAGCTGCTGGACCGCGCGCTCACCTCCCCGATCACGATCGGCGTCTTCGTCGGCCTGGTCGTCGGCAAGTTCGTCGGCATCGGGCTGGCGTCCACGCTCGCCGTCCGGTTCGGGATGGGCTCGCTGCCGCCCGGGGTGTCGCTGGCCAGCGTGTGGGGCGGGGCGGCGTTGTCCGGCTTGGGCTTCACCGTGTCGCTGTTCGTCGCCGACCTGGCCTTCGACGACGCGGTGCTGCGCGAGGAGGCGATGGTCGGCGTCCTGGCCGCGGGCGTGGTGGCGGCAGCGCTGGGCGCGGTCTGGTTCTGGGCGCTGGGACGACGTCAGCCCCAGGTGGCCAGCGCCGGGCCCCGGCAGCTGGACTCGCCGGTCGACCCGGAGGTCGACCACCTCCGCGGCCCGGTCGACGCGCCGCTGACCCTGGTCGAGTACGGCGACGTCGAGTGCCCGTTCTGCGGCCGGGCGAGCGGGGTGGTCGAGGAGCTGCGCCGCCGGTTCGGCGACGACCTGCGCTACGTCTTCCGGCACCTGCCGCTGCCCGACGTCCACCCGCACGCAGAGCTCGCCGCCGAGGCCACCGAGGCCGCCGGTGCCCAGGGCGCCTTCTGGGCGATGCACGACCGGCTCTTCGCCCACCAGGACCAGCTCGAGGCCGACCAGCTGCTCGACCACGCCGCCGCGCTCGGGCTGGACCTCGGCCGCTTCGCCGAGGAGCTGGGCAGCGGCACGCACGCGGCCCGGGTCCGCGCCGACGTCGCCGGTGCGGAGGCCAGCGGGGTGCAGGGCACCCCGACGTTCTTCGTCAACGGCGTCGGGCACGACGGCCCGACCACCACCGAGGCGCTCGCCGCCGCACTGGTCACCTCCGACCCGCGCGGGCCCGGCCACGGCAGCCTGCTCCCGTCGGCCGAGCTGGTCACCCCGGCACGGTCGTCGGTCACCCTCTCCCCGGCCGCCCAGCTGCCCGCGATCGACGTGCTGCCGGGCGAGCGTCTCGCCGAGACGCCGGAGGACGGCGCCTCGCCACGGCTGTCCGACGTGCACACCGCCGTGCTGCGGCGGGTGGGGCGCCGGCTGAGCACCACCCGCGGGCAGGTGCTGCTGCGCTCGGGGCAGGCGGAGTTCGACTTCTTCGTCGTCCTCGCCGGCACCGTCGCGGTGGTCGAGGGGCCGCTGGACGGCGGCCCGGACGGCGGCAAGCGGGTCGTGGCGGTCCACGGCCCGGGGCGGTTCCTGGGCGGGCTGAACATGCTGGCCGGGCAGCGGCCGGTGCGCTCGCTGGTGGCCGCCGAGGACGGCGAGGTGCTGGTGCTCAGCCTGGAGCAGCTGCGCGCCGTCTTCACCCGCGACCGGGGACTGGCCGACGTCATCACCCGGTCGTTCCTGCTGCGCCGGGCGATGCTCATCGGGCAGGCGAGCGGGCTGCGGGTGGTCGGTGACCGGCGCTGGCCGGCCAGCACGGAGCTGCGAGCCCAGCTGGCCGAGGACGGGGTCCCGCACACCTGGCTGGACCCGGCCGAGGACGACGCCGCCGCCCGGCTGCTCGCCGAGCTCGGGGTCGAGGAGGCGGATGCGCCGGTGGTGCTCACCCCCGACGGCCGGGTGCTGGTGGAGCCGACCCGCGACGACCTGGCCCGCTTCGCCACCGCCCCGCGCGACCTGACCACCACATGAGGTCGCTGGACGAGGAGCTGACCGACCTGGCCGACCACTACCGGTGGTTCGCCCAGGTGGAGGCCGCGCCGGTCTCCCCGCGGTACGCCGAGCTCGCTGCCGAGGTCGCCGAGGACGCCGAGGTGCTGGACTTCCTGGGCACCCTGCCGCGGCCGAAGCGGCAGGCCAACCTGCTGCTCGGGGCGCTGCAGTACCTGCACGGCGGCCCGCCGGCCGACGGCGGGCAGCTGCGCGAGCGGGTCACCGGCGACGCCGACCGGCTGCGGGCGACGATGCTGGCCCGGGCCACCCAGACCAACGAGGCCGCCCGCTGCGCGGCCCTGCTGCCGGTGCTGGCCGGCCTGCCGGGGCCGCTGGCGCTGATCGAGGTGGGCGCGTCGGCCGGGCTGTGCCTGTACCCGGACCGCTACGGCTACGAGTACTCCGGGGTCCGGGTCGGCCCGCCCAGCACTGTGCAGCTGCGGTGCACGGTGACCGGGCGCGGGCCGGTGCCGACCGAGGTGCCACCCGTGGTCCGCCGGGCCGGCATCGACGTGAACCCGCTCGACCCCGCGGACCCCGACGACGTCGCCTGGCTGCAGGCGCTGATCTGGCCGGGCATGGACGAGCGACGCGACCGGCTCACCGCCGCCGCCGCGATCGCCGCCCGGGAACCGGCCGAGATCCGGCAGGGCGACCTGGTCGAGCAGCTGCCCGGGCTGGTTGCCGCGATGCCGGCGGAGGCCACCGTCGTCGTCTTCCACACCGCGGTGCTGGCCTATCTGCCGGCGGCCGCGAAGCAGGCGTTCACCGAGCTGGTCACCGGGCTGCCGGTGCGCTGGGTCTCCCAGGAGGGCGTGGGCGTGCTGCCCGCCGTCCGGGCGCGGTTGACCGAGCCGCCGGCCCCGGAGGAGGCCCGGTTCCTGCTGGCCCTCGACGGCGAGCCACTGGCGTACACCGCCGCCCACGGCGGCCGCATCGACTGGCTCCTCTCCGCGGCTGCCCACACCTGAATCGCGCGACCGTGACCCCACGAACTTTTGGTCGCCGACTGCGGACGGGCGAGCATGCGGAGCGGGCACGTCAAGCGGCCAGCCCGCGGTGGCTCAGTGAGCGCTGCGAGCTCACCGCATAGCTGCGGATGCTGGCTCTGGTCGGTCATGCCGCCCGGCGCTGGGAACCCCCAAGCGGCTCCAGCTACGCATGTTCAGCACCGCTGGACGCCTGGCCCGCAGCGGCCGGCGCACCGTGCTGCACCTGAACAGCACCGGCCGCTGGCCAGCCTGCTCGTCAACGAGGTCACAACGCTACGGGCGCCCCCGCGCTCGCCACCTGACCCAGCACCCCGCCCCGACGACAGCACCGCCCGGCCCGTGGACCCGGCGCCCACCTGGGGCTAGCGACTCGATCTTTTCGTCGACTGGCAGCGGTGGCCAGCGAGGCCCACCATGCACGGGACCTTAGATTGTGAGCAGTCTTGAGCCGGAGGTCGGTGTGACGGAACCGCGCTACCGGGCGACCGAGTCAGGCCTAAAGCTTGAGCGCGCAGTGCGCGCTGTCGAAGCTGTCATCGACGGACTGGACCCTTCCGACGATGCGCTCGATCAAGCCCTAGATGCAATCATTGAAGCCCTCGAGTCTTTGCTAACTCACGAGTTGCGGGAGGGGATGCTCACCTTCCAGCCCACTCTAGATTTGGCTACTGCCGCCTCACGCTTGTTTGACAGCAGGTCCAGGCAAGTGCTGGCGCAGCTCGAATGGCGGCCCCCGCCGAAGGCCCAGACGATCCTCAGCAACACTAGGGGTGCAATTTCAAGGGCGCATCTCAAGGCTACGGACGTCACCGTGGCGCGAAATCAGCTCAAGGAGCTGCTTGGGCGGCTAGTGCAGATAAGAACTGCGCGACCCAAGAAGGACAAGCAGGCGGCTGTTACTAAAACCCGTGAAGGACTGCTGTACCTGACGGTCTACCTGGCGGGTGTTGGCCAAGAAGCTTTCGGTTCCGTAATCGGAGATTGGCTCGGCATGATAAGAAGGGCCGTTGAGCCGATCGGCCTTCCGCCCGGGACCATCGGCATCGCCTGACGGTCTGAATAGGGCATGGCCCGGCCAGTGACACTCGCGTAGCGCAGGCCAGTAGACGACCAGGTCGATTGCGCCAGAACCAGGCACTCCTTTTGGCGCACCTCCCTCATCACGAGGCCAATGGGGCGACCAGATCCGCCGCCCGCGATCGGCAATACCGCGCCGGGAAGCGCAAGGGCGGTACGCAACATCGACTCAGCGACTCCAGGCTCACTGGCATGTTCGGGCGGTCTCGCCTCGTCGGCGACAACTATCAGGTGCCGACCGTCATATGGCTGAGCCAGCAGCGGTGTTGAAGACTCCATGGTGCACTGCCGACTCCTGGCCGACGTTGCGCCTGCGCCAACGTCGGGTCTTGGTCGAGCTCGGAGCAGACAGGCTGTTCCCGCCCGTCGCCGGCTCCGCGTGGACCGCGGGCTCGGCTACAGTGAACTTGTGTAGTGGGCGGTGGTTTGCGCTCCGCGTTCCGCTGCTTCACGTCGTCGTGATGGCCCGTACTCAGCGTGTGCAGCCTTTCGCGGGGGCCGCGGCCTGCTCCGGCATCAGCCCGATCTGTCCGAGGTAGGCCGCGATGTCCATGTGCACCTTTCGGCGATCTTTCCGCCGCGAAGCCTGCCGAAGGTGACCACCGGGATGCGGCGACGCCTCACCCGGATTTATCGACGCATTCCCGTGATCTATCTCAAGGCTGAAGCGACGGCTTCCATGTCTCGAATTCTGGGGTCGCAGCCGGCCGCCAGACGATCTCGAAAGCGTCGGCGGATTCGCTCGCCCGTCCGGCATCGGAGTCGTAACCACCCGTGTACCACGCGACCCAGTGCAGCTCCTCCTTCGGGAGCACGACATCCAGGACGTACCTGTCCCCATGCTCCGCATAGAAGTCCTCGATGGTGGAGAAGGCTTCCATTTCGGCCACTTCCCGGTCGGTGACGACCTGCACGATGAGGTTGGCCGTGCTCCGGGTGTGTGCGACATCCTCGAAGATCATCCGCACCTGGTCCTTGTACTCATCCGTCGAGTAGTCGAACCGGCTCGTGTACACCCAGATCTGGTCCAGCTCGGCCGGACCCAGGTCCTCGTCGATCGCGACGATCTCGTACTGCGGCCCCTGATAGGCATACGTCGCGCCTACGGGCTCACTCCCCAGCGCGGCCTGACTCGGCACCTCGACCGGAACGTCACTCGGCACGGCTGCGGGCTCGGTCGCTGGCGCGGCCGAACCGTTCGTGCCGCCACTGGCCTGGTTCGCGACGACCATGCCCACGACGACCGTCAGCACAACGAGGCCGCCTAACACGGCCAGCAGGAGCTGCTGCGTCCTCGGCCTCAGACGGCCGAAGCCGGCCCAGTGCGTGGCAATGAACGCCAGGAGTTGCTGCCAGGGACCCTTCGGCTTCACGCGACGGAAGGTCAGCTCGGTCCGCAGTGCTCCCTGGCGTTGGCTGTCGAGTTCCCAGCCGGCTTCCTGCCACTTCGCGATCGTCCTGGATACGTTGCCGCGGATCGCCTGCGCCGACGTGAACTCGTACCGCACGCCGTCGCCGCCCGTGGGGTCCCCAGGTACTTCATCGATCGCATCGCCCGCGGCCGCGTCGGGACGCGTGGGCCTTCGGACTGTTGTCCCGTGATCGGTCGTCGACGACATCTCGCTCCTCTGGAGAACCGGCAGCATCCGCGCCACCGACGACCTTCCCAGCGGGCTGTGTTCAACTTCGGGAGGCAGGGGCCGGGTCCGCCCCCTGCGCCTCGTGCACCGCGCCCGTCACTCGTGGGATCCCTGGCCCACCTCGATGGGGGCGCGGCGCCCTTTCTGTCGGTATGCGGGTTGACAGTCCCCCCGACGACGTCCCGACTTCGGTGATGTCAACACCTGACCGACCATCGAACCCTTTCCTGCGGATGAATCATGCAACCTGTGTGCTCCGCCGATGTTCGAGCTGCGGGTGCCTCTGCCTGACGTCGTGCCCTTGAAGGCGTGCCCACTCGAACCGAGACGGCAGTCGGACTCAGGCCGACCAGGTGGTGTTCGGTGGGCGGCGGAAGTCGATGGTGTGCGGCACGAAGTAGGACAGGTCGTCGGTGATCAGCCCGTCGGACTCCCGGATGCCCAGGCCCGCCGCCTCCCCGTCGACCACCCAGGCGCCGAGCACCGGGTGGTGCGGGCCGTCGGGGCCGGCGAAGTCCGGCAGCGCGCACAGCTGCTGCACGACCCACCCCTCCGCGCCGTACCTCCCGCCGAGCGAGGCCAGCGGCGCGCCGCCGGGGGCGAACAGCTCGACGTTGTTGCCCTCCCGGCCGAACAGCGGCTTGCGGGCGTACCCGGTGCGCTCCAGCTCGGCCGCGCGCGGGTCGTCGGCGAAGTAGGCGGGGAGCAGGTGCTTGGCGATCACCGGGTCGTCGGCGTAGCGCTGCCAGAGCACCGGCAGCAGCCCCTTGTTCGACCACAGCATCTTCCAGATCGGCTCGATCCAGGTCGTGCCGTCGGGGGTCCACAGGTCGGCGATCACCGAGGGGCCGTAGGCGTCGTCGAGCAGCCACTCCCAGGGGTAGAGCTTGAAGACGACGTCGATCCGGTTGCCCTTGCCGTCGTAGAACCGGGCGTCGCCGGTGTCCAGGGCCAGCTCCTCGGTGGTCAGCACCACCGTCTCGTAGCCGGCCCGCTGGACGGTGTCGGCCAGGTAGGCCACCGTCATCCAGTCCTCACCGCTGCGGTCGCCCTCGGTCCAGGCCAGGTGCACCCGGGGACGGCGGCCGTGCTCGGCCTCCCAGCGGGACAGGTTGCGCCGCCAGGCGTCCACCAGCCGGTCGTCGAGCTGGTTCCACTGGTCGCGGCCCTGGCCGGTCTCCAGGTGCCAGGCCCACTGCACGACCGCGGCCTCGACCAGGGAGGTCGGGGTGTCGGCGTTGAACTCCAGCAGCTTCGGCGCGCCCTCGCCGTCCCACCACAGGTCGAAGCGGCCGTAGACGCTGGGCGGCTCGGACTCCCAGGTGGCCTTGATGACCTCCCGGGCGTCGTGCGGGATCCGCATCCGGTCCAGCAGCCGTTCGTCGGCCAGCGCCACGTCGCCGGCCTCCACGCAGGCGGCGAAGAGCTGGTCGGTGACGTCGGCGAGGTGGTCGATCTCGGCGGAGGTGAAGTCGTAGAAGACGTCCTCGCGCCAGTACGAGCGGGTCTCACCGCCGGGGACCGTCGTCTTGTTGTAGACCAGCCCCTGGCTCTCGATCTCGGCCTCCCAGCCGAGCCGGGCCGTGCCGTAGAGCCGCCTCACGAGCCGACGCTCCCGCTCCCGACCCGGCCCGAGCCGATGCCGCCGGAGATCCGGGTGCCGGAGGTGACCCGGCCGCTGCCGGGCAGCCCGGCCCGGGACCGCGCCGTGGTGTCGGCGGGGTTCACCCGGGTCGCCGCGCCGGTGTACTGCTGCGGGATGGTCTGGCCGACCGCGTACCGGTTGCCGCCGAAGCCGCCCAGCAGGAAGAAGTAGGGCACCCCGCCGATGAAGCCGCCGTTGCGCTCGGCCTCCTCGCACTGCTCCTCGTCGACGACCTGGTCCTGCTCGTCGACGCAGTAGACCCGCTCGGCCTCCTGCTCGTCCTCACCTGCGACGCCGCAGGCGGACAGGAAGCCCATCGCCGCCCCGGTCAGGCTGACCGTGCCGATCGCCGCCCGCACCCGGTTGCTCCTCGACGTGCTCACCGTCCGCGCTCCTCACCTGGGCGTCCACCGTGTCCCCGGACCGCACATGCTGTCGGACCCGGCGTCCTGCCCTGCACCCGACCCCTCGCATCATCCCCGGATCCGCAGCCCAGGCGGCGTCCGCCGCACGCGGGTGCCGGACCGGGGCGGGGGTAGGGGCCGGGGATGGACCTCGCAGCGCACCGGACCGGTTCCGGCGACCCCTTCGTCCTCGTGCACGGGCTGGGTGGTTCGTGGCGCTCCTGGGACCCGGTGCTCCCCGGCCTGGCCGCGGCGCGCGAGGTGGTGGCCGTGGACCTGCCCGGCTTCGCCGGCGACACCCCACCGCTGGCCGACCCCGGCTTCGGCTCGCTGACCGACGCGGTGGCCGACTGGCTGCGGGCCGAGGGGCTGGCCGACGCTCCGCTGGTCGGCAGCTCGCTCGGCGCCCGGATGGTGCTGGAGCTGTCCCGGCGAGGGCTGGGCGGGGACGCCGTGGCCCTCGACCCGGGCGGGTTCTGGACCGACCGGGAGGCCGCGGTGTTCCTGGCCAGCCTGCGCGCCTCGATCGCGCTGGTCCGCCGGATCCGGCCGGCGCTCCCCGCCGTGCTGGGCAACCCGGCCGGGCGGACGGCGCTGCTGGCCCAGTTCTCCGCCCGCCCGTGGGCCCTGGACGGCGAGGTGGTGACCCGTGAGCTCACCGGGTACGCGGACTCGCCGTCCTTCGACGCCGTGCTCACCGACCTCGCCCGCGGGCCCCGCCAGCAGGGTGCCCCGGCCGGGTCGCTGCCCGGCCGGCTGACCATCGGCTGGGGACGGCGAGACCGGGTGACCCTGGCCCGCCAGGCGGCGCGGGCGCTGGCGGCCTTCCCCGACGCCGAGCTGCACTGGTTCGACGGCTCCGGTCACTTCCCGATGTGGGACGTGCCCGGCGAGACCGTCGCCCTGGTGCTCGCCGCGACCGCGCGCCGCTGACAGTCGGTGGCTCAGTGCAGCGGGACCTCCGGCTCGTCCGGCGTGCGGGGGCCGGTCAGCCGCCGCTCGGCCTCGGTGATCGGGACGTCGTTGATGCTGGCCTCCCGCCGTCGCATCAGCCCGTGCCCGTCGAACTCCCAGTTCTCGTTGCCGTAGCTGCGCCACCACTGCCCGTCGGCGTCGTGCCACTCGTACTGGAACCGGACGGCGATCCGGTCGTCGGTGAACGCCCACAGCGACTTGCGCAGCACGTAGTCCAGCTCGCGGGCCCACTTGGCGGTGAGGAAGTCGACGATCTCGGCGCGGCCGGTGACGAAGGTGTCCCGGTTCCGCCACACCGAGTCCTCGGTGTAGGCCAGTGACACCCGCTCGGGGTCCCGGCTGTTCCAGGCGTCCTCGGCGGCCTGCACCTTCGCGGCGGCGGTCTCGGCGGTGAACGGGGGCAGCGGCGGGCGGTCGGTCACCCGCCCATCCTGGCCCGGGCTGCAGCTCAGAGCGAGGAGAGGTCGTCCGGGACGTCGACGGCCTGGGACCGCAGCGCCTCCAGCGGCACCACCTCCAGGGCGCGGGCGTTGGTCGCGGCCAGCACCACCCCGGCCGGTGCGCCCGCCTGGAGCGCCTGGAGCCAGCGGACGGCGACCATGCACCAGCGGTCGCCGGGGCGCAGCCCGGGGAAGTCGTACTCCGGGCGTGGGGTGACCAGGTCGTTGCCCAGCTCGCGCTGCATCTCCAGGAACTCGGCGGAGACCACGGCACAGACCGTG
>NZ_JAAKGN010000100.1:0-17550 GCF_011039295.1 Modestobacter sp. KNN46-3
GGCGGCGATCGTCCTGGGCATCGGCTTCGCCGGGCTGGTGGGCGCCGGTGTCGCGCGGGGCGCCGAGGACCTGCCGGTGATCGGTCTCGCGGCGGTGCAGGACACCGCGGGCGGGCCGGCCGCCGGCAACGTCGAGGCGATCGCCGCCGTCCTCTACGGGCGCTTCGTGCTTGCCTTCGAGGTCACCGGTGCGCTGCTCATCGTGGCCGCGGTGGGCGCGCTGATGCTCACCCACGCCGAACGGGAGCCCGGCGTCCTGCGCAGCCAGAAGGAGCGCTCCCGCGCCCGGTTCCTCACCGACCGGCCGCAGACGCTGCCCGGGCCCGGCGTCTACGCGCGGGCCAACTCCATCGCCGCGCCCGGCCGGCTGCCCGACGGCGGTCTCGCGCCGAGCAGCTTCGCGACCGGGGTCGAGCCCGTGCGGGTCGACGAGCTGCCGCGCACCGGCAGCGTCGGGGCCGAGCGGGAGGGACTGCCGCACGCCGGGGGCACCGACGCCGCGCTCGGCACGATCGGCGGCGGCACCACCGGCCCGGTCCCCGGCAGCGGAGAGGGCGCGCCCCGATGACCATCACGAACTACCTGGTGCTGGCCGCGATCCTGTTCACCATCGGCGCGGTCGGCGTCCTGGTCCGGCGCAACGCGATCGTCGTGTTCATGTGCATCGAGCTGATGCTCAACTCGGTGAACCTCACGCTGATCACCTTCGCCCGGAGCACCGGGACGGTCGAGGGCCAGGTCATCGCCCTGTTCGTGATGGTCGTCGCCGCCGCGGAGGTGGTCATCGGCCTGGCGATCATCATGTCGATCTACCGCACCCGCCGCTCGGCCTCGGTCGACGACGTCAACCTGCTGAAGTACTGAGCGGAACGGGAGCACAGGGGTGAACGAGGTCGTGCCTGCGTCGGTCCCGGTCGACGGGCTGTTGTCCGTCGCGTGGCTGGTGATCGTGCTGCCGCTGGCCGGTGCGGCGCTCTTGCTGCTTGGCGGGCGGCGTACCGACCGCTGGGGGCACCTGCTGGCCACCGGCACCGTGGTCGCGGCGTTCGCTCTCGCGCTCGCCTGCACCCTCGCGCTGACCGAGCGCGCCGGCCGCACGGTGAGCCTGGACCTGTTCACCTTCATCGACACCGGCAACCTCGACGTCACCGCCGGGCTGCTGTTCGACCCGCTATCGGCGGCCTTCGCCCTGCTGATCACCGGGGTCGGTGCGCTGATCCACGTCTACTCGATCGGCTACATGGCGCACGACCCCGGCCGCCGCCGGTTCTTCGCCTACCTCAACCTGTTCGTCGCGGCGATGCTGCTGCTGGTCCTGGGCAACAGCTACGTGGCCCTCTACGTCGGCTGGGAGGGCGTCGGCCTGGCGTCCTACCTGCTCATCGCGTTCTGGCACACCCGCCCGGCGGCCGCCACGGCGGCCAAGAAGGCGTTCCTGATGAACCGGGTCGGGGACGTCGGCCTGGCGCTGGCGATCTTCCTGATGTTCGCCCAGCTCGGGACGACGTCCTACGCCGGCGTCTTCGGCTCGGTCGGGCTGCTCGCCGGCGGCACCGTCACCGCCATCGGGCTGCTCCTGCTGCTCGGCGCCTGCGGCAAGTCCGGCCAGTTCCCGCTGCAGGCCTGGCTGCCCGACGCGATGGAGGGCCCGACGCCGGTCTCGGCGCTCATCCACGCGGCCACGATGGTGACCGCCGGGGTCTACCTGATCGCCCGCAGCGCCCCCGTCTACGACGCCACGCCCACCGCCCGCACCGTCGTCCTGGCCGTCGGCGCGGTCACCCTGCTGATCGGGGCCATCGCCGGCTGCGCCCACGACGACATCAAGAAGGTGCTGGCCTACTCCACGGTCAGCCAGATCGGCTACATGTTCCTGGCCGTGGGGCTCGGGCCGGTCGGCTACGCGGCCGCCATCGCCCACCTGCTGGCACACGGCTTCTTCAAGGCCGGGCTGTTCCTCGGCGCGGGCTCGGTGATGCACGCGATGGACGACTCCGTGGACATGCGCCGCTTCGGCGGCCTGGCCAGGAAGCTGCCGATCACCTTCGTCACCTTCGGGCTGGGCTACCTGGCGCTGATCGGCTTCCCCTTCCTGTCCGGCTGGTGGACCAAGGACGCGATCATCGAGGCGGCGCTGGACCGCGGCGGCGTCTCCGGCTGGGTGCTCGGCGGGGTCGCCGTCCTCGGCGCCGGGCTCACCGCCTTCTACATGACCCGGCTGATGCTGATGACCTTCTTCGGCCGCCCGCGCTGGGAGGAGGGCGTGCACCCGCACGAGGCCCCGGCGTCGATGACGGCGCCGATGGTGCTGCTGGCCTTCGGGTCGGTCGCCGCGGGTTTCCTGCTGGTGTCGGTCTTCCCGCTCAGCGGCTGGCTGGAGCCGGTGTTCGGCGAGCCGGAGGAGGCCGCGCACCTGGTGTCGCCGCTGGTGGTCAGCATCGTCGTCACGATCGTCGTCGCCCTCGGGGCGCTCACGGCCTGGCTGTTCGTCGGCCGCCGCGAGGTGCCGACGACGGCGCCGGCCCGCGTCTCGCCGGTGGTCACCGCCGCGCGCCGCGGGCTCTACGCCGACACGGTCAACGAGTCGCTCGTCATGCGCCCCGGGATGTGGCTGACCCGCGCGCTGGTCTGGCTGGACGCCCGCGGGGTGGACGGCGCGGTCAACGGCGCGGCCGCCGCCCTGGGCGGCGGCTCGGCCCGGCTGGGCCGGGTGCAGACCGGGTTCGTCCGCAGCTACGCCCTCGGCATCCTCGGCGGCGCGGTGCTGGTCGCCGGCGCGCTGGTCGCGGTGACGGCATGACCACCCTGAACACCCCCACCCGCGGAGAGGCGGCCCGGCCGTGACCGACGTCCCCTGGCTGGTCCTGATGATCGTCGTCCCGGCGGTCGGTGCTGCCGTGGTCGCGGCGCTGCCGGCCGCCCGGGAGGCGCTGGCCCGCCAGCTCGCCCTGGCGGTGAGCCTGCTGGTCCTGCTGCTCGCCGTGCTGACCACCGTCGCCTTCGACCCCGGCGGCGAGCGCTTCCAGCTGACCACCTCGGTGGCCTGGATCCCCGACTTCGGGGTCGACTTCGCCCTCGGCGTCGACGGCATCGCGCTGTCCATGCTGCTGCTGATCGGCGTGCTGGTGCCGGTCGTCGTGGGCGCCTCGTGGCGGGACACCCCGCTGCCCCGGCCGGGCCGCCCGGCGCGGTCGATGACCGCCTTCTGGGCGTGGCTGCTGCTGCTCGAGTCGCTGATGGTCGGGGTCTTCGCCGCCACCGACGTCTTCCTGTTCTACGTCTTCTTCGAAGCGATGCTCGTGCCGATGTACTTCCTGATCGGCAGCTTCGGGGGTGCGAACCGGCAGTACGCCGCGGTCAAGTTCTTCCTGTACAGCCTGCTCGGCGGGCTGGTCATGCTCGCCTCGGTGATCGGGCTGTACGTGGTCAGCAACTCCCAGCTCGGGGAGGGCACGTTCGCCTTCGACGCGCTGCGCCAGTTGGAGATCGACCCGAACGTGCAGAAGCTGCTGTTCGCCGGCTTCTTCCTCGCCTTCGCCATCAAGGCACCGCTGGTGCCCTTCCACACCTGGCTGCCCGACTCGGGGGCCGAGGCACCCATCGGCGGCGCCGTGCTCCTGGTCGGCGTGCTGGACAAGGTCGGCACCTTCGGCTTCCTGCGCTACTGCCTCCCGCTGTTCCCCGACGCCTCCCGCGACCTGGCCCCCTGGGTGCTGGTGCTCGCCGTGGCCGGGATCATCTACGCGGCGCTGCTGGCCGTCGGGCAGAGCGACATGAAGCGGCTGGTGTCCTACACCTCGATCGCGCACTTCGGCTTCATCGCGCTGGGCATCTTCGCCTTCACCACCGAGGCAGCCACCGGCGCGGTGCTCTACATGTTCAACCACGGCATCGCCACCGGCCTGCTGTTCATCGTCGTCGGCATGGTCATCGCCCGCGGCGGCTCCCGGCAGATCCGCGACTACGGGGGCCTGGCGGCCAAGACGCCGCTGCTGGCCGGGGTCTTCCTGCTCGCCGGGCTGGCCTCCCTCGCGCTGCCGGGCACCAACAGCTTCGTCAGCGAGTTCCTGGTGCTGATCGGGGCGTTCCCGACCCGCCCGGTGTTCACGATCATCGCCACCGTGGGGATCGTGCTGGCCGCCCTCTACGTGCTGCTGATGTACCAGCGGGTCATGCACGGGCCGCCGCGCGGCGTGCTGCTGGTCGACGAGGACGGTCCTGCTGATCACGGTCCTGCTGATCACGGTCCTGCTGATTACGGCCCTGCTGGTCACGGCGCTGGCGAGCACGGCGCCCGGGGCGGCGCCACCGCCGTCCCCGAGCGCGGTGCCGGCGGGGCGACCGCGGTGCTGGAGGCGCCGGCGCGGGCCCGGGTGCTGGCGGTCCGTGACCTGTCCGGGCGGGAGATCGCCGTCGTCACGCCGCTGGTCGCCCTGATCCTGGTGCTCGGGGTGTACCCGCAGCCGCTGATCGACCTGGTCAGCCCGGCGGTCGAGGCGACCATGAGCGACATCGGCGTCGACCCCGGGGGCAGCACGCCTGCTGCACCGGGCAGCACCGGGACCGGGGGAACCGACTGATGGGCGCCATCGAGGCACCGGACCTGTCCTATGCAGCGCTCGCACCGCTGCTGTTCGTCTTCGGCGCCGCGTGCGTCGGCGTCCTGGTCGAGGCGTTCACGCCCCGGTCCGTGCGCCATCCCGTGCAGGTGACGATCGCCCTGGTCGGCACCGTCGGGGCCTTCGTCGCCACGCTGCTGCTGGCCGGCACCGAGGAGGTCACCGCCGCCGGGGCGCTGGCCGTCGACGGGCCGGCCCTCTTCCTGCAGGGGACGATCGCCGTTCTCGGCGCGCTGTCGGTCCTGCTGTTCAGCGAGCGCGCCCTGGACCCGGCCCGCTCGGCGTTCGTCGCCGCCGCCGCGGTCCCGGCCGGCAGCGTCCGGGACCGTGAGCTGGCCACCTCCGAGCGGGTGCAGACCGAGGCCTACCCGCTGGCATCCTTCGCCATCGGCGGCATGATGCTGTTCACCGCCGCCAACGACCTGCTGATCATGTTCGTGGCGCTCGAGGTGCTCAGCCTGCCGCTGTACCTGCTGTCCGGGCTGGCCCGCCGCCGCCGGCTGCTGTCCCAGGAGGCGGCGGTCAAGTACTTCCTGCTCGGCGCCTTCGCCTCGGCGTTCTTCCTGTACGGGCTGGCCCTGGTCTACGGCGCGACCGGGAGCGTGCGGCTGTCCGACGTGCGGGTGGCCGTGGTCACCGAGGGCGGCAGCGCCCTGATGGTGATCGGGCTGGGCCTGCTCGTGGTCGGGCTGATGTTCAAGGCCAGCGTCGCGCCCTTCCACAGCTGGACCCCCGACGTCTACCAGGGCGCCCCCACCGCGGTGACCGCCTTCATGGCCGCGGCCACCAAGGTCGCCGCCTTCGGGGCGGTGCTGCGGCTGCTCTACGTGGCCTTCGGCACCGCCGACTGGACCTGGCGCCCGCTGGTCTACGCCCTGGCGATCGCGTCCATGGTGGTCGGCGCGGTGCTCGGGCTCACCCAGACCGACGTCAAGCGGATGCTGGCCTACTCCTCGATCGCCCACGCCGGCTTCCTGCTCACCGGGGTCATCGGCCTCGGCCCGGACGGCACCGGCTACGGGCTGGCCGCGACCATGTTCTACCTGGTCACCTACGGCCTCACCACGCTCGGCGCGTTCGGCCTGGTCACCCTGGTCCGGGACGGCGACGGCGAGGCCACCCACCTCTCCCAGTGGGCCGGCCTGGCCCAGCGCTCCCCGCTGGTGGCCGCGCTGATGTCCTTCTTCCTGCTGGCCCTCGCCGGCATCCCGCTCACCAGTGGGTTCACCGGCAAGTTCGCCGTCTTCCGGGCCGCCATCGAGGCCGGCGCCTGGCCGCTCGTCGTCACCGCCCTGGTCGCCAGTGCGATCGCGGCGTTCTTCTACCTGCGGGTGGTCGTGCTCATGTACTTCTCCGACCCCGCGCCCGACGGCCCCACCGTCGGCGTGCCCGGCATGCCGACCACGATCGTGCTCGCGGTCACCGCGGCCGCGACGCTCGTGCTCGGCGTCCTGCCCGGCGCGGTGCTCGAGCTGGCAGAGTCGGCCGCGGTGTTCGTCGGCTGACCGGCTCCCGACGGCCCGGCCGGCGGCAGGCCGGTGCGCCGGGGGCCGTGCGCGGCGGCTATCTTCGTCGGTTGATGACCGGAGCCGGCACCACCAGCCCCCAGGGCGGCGGACGCGACCCCCAGCGGGAGGGCCAGTCCTGGCACCGGCCCGCCAGCCCGGCCTCGACGATCGGCCCCTGGCTGCCCGACGGTGAGCTCGGTGAGGCCCTGTCCGACGGGCTGGCGCGGGTGGAGGCCCGGCTGGCCTCCTCGGTCGCCAGCGAGCACGCGTTCGTGAACGAGGCCGCCGGTCACCTGATGGCCGCCGGCGGCAAGCGGTTCCGGCCGCTGCTGGCCCTGCTCGCCGCCCAGCTCGGCGACGCGGACGCCCCCGAGGTGGTCGACGCGGCCGTGGTCTGCGAGCTGACCCACCTGGCCACGCTGTACCACGACGACGTGATGGACGAGGCCTCCGTCCGCCGGGGCGCCCCGAGCGCGAACAGCCGCTGGACCAACAGCGTCGCCATCCTGACCGGCGACTTCCTCTTCGCCCGGGCGTCGGACCTGCTCGCCGACCTCGGTCCGGAGGCCGTCCGGGTGCAGGCCCGGACGTTCGAGCGACTGGTCACCGGGCAGCTGCGGGAGACCGTCGGCGCCCAGCCGGGCGAGGACGCCGTCGACCACCACCTCGGGGTGCTGGCCGACAAGACCGGGTCCCTGGTCGCCACCTCCGCCCGCTTCGGTGCCTCGTTCGCCGGCGCCGCCCCGGAGCTGGTCACCGCGCTGACCGCGTTCGGTGAGGAGGTCGGGGTGGCCTTCCAGCTCTCCGACGACCTGATCGACATCGTCAGCGAGGCCGGGGTGTCCGGGAAGCGCCCCGGCACCGACCTGCGCGAGGGGATCGCCACCCTGCCGGTGCTGTTCGCCCTGGCCGGCGAGGACCCGGCCGAGGCCCGGCTCCGCGAGCTGGTGGCCGGCCCGGTCGTCGACGACGCCGAGCACGCCGAGGCGCTCGCCCTGCTGCGCAGCTCGACCTCGCTCGCCCGGGCCACCGCGGTGCTCGGCGAGTACGCCGACCGGGCCCGCAACCGGTTGACGGCGGTGCCCGACGGCCCGGTGCGGGAGGCCCTCTCCGGGTTGTGCACGTACGTGGTGACCCGCACCAGCTGAGAAAGGACCCCCATGCCCCCCACCGCTCGCAGGCTGGCGGCGGGACCCTGCATGGGGGCCGTGCTGCTGCTCGTCGCCTGCGGTGCCACCGACTCCGGCTCTGCCGACACCGACGCGGCCGCCCCTGCGCCGGTGTCCGCACCCACCGGTGCCCCCGCGCTGGACGTCGAGGTGGTGCTCGACGGGCTCGACCACCCCTGGGACGTCGCCCAGGCGCCGGACGGCACGCTGCTGCTTGATGAGCGCGCCGGCGGCCTGACCGCGGTGCTGCTCGACGGCGAGGCGCGCACGCTGGACGCGGACTTCGACGACCTGTTCGCCGAGGGGGAGACCGGCCTGATGGGCCTGGCCCTGGACCCGACCTTCGCCGACAACCGGCGCTTCTACACCTGCCAGGGCGTGGAGTCCGCCGATGGCGCCGGGACCCAGGCGCCGGAGATCCAAGTGATCGCCTGGACCGTGGACGAGGGGTGGACCACCGCCACCCGGGTCGCCGACCCGCTGCTGGGCGGCATCCCGGTCAACGCCGACAGCGGCCGGCACGGCGGGTGCCGGGTCGAGTTCGGCCCCGACGGCGCGCTCTTCGTCGGGACGGGTGACAACGCCCTCGGGACCAACCCCCAGGACCTCGGCTCACTCGCCGGCAAGGTGCTCCGGATCGACCCGGACACCGGTGAGGCCCTGCCGGACAACCCGTTCACCGCCGACGCCGACGCCGCTGACCGGATCTGGACGTACGGGCACCGCAACCTGCAGGGCCTGGCCGTGCACCCCGACTCCGGCCAGGTGTACTCGGTGGAGCACGGGCCCGACCGGGACGACGAGGTGAACCTGCTCCAGCCGGGTGCCGACCACGGCTGGGACCCGGTCGGGGCGGGCGTGTACGACGAGAGCGTGCCGATGACCGCCCCCGGCGCAGTGCCCGCGGTCTGGTCCTCCGGCGAGCCGACCATCGCGCCGTCCGGGGCGACGTTCCTCGACGGGGAGGCCTGGGGTGACTACGACGGGCTGCTGCTCATCGGCGTGCAGAAGGACACCGGCGTCCTCGCGCTCCGGCTGACCGATGACGGCGAGCTCGTCGAGTCCTTCCGGCTGCCCGAGCTCGAGGACGCCCACGGCCGCATCCGCACCCCCGAGCAGGGGCAGGACGGCGCGCTCTACGTCACCACCGACAACGGCGACGGCGAGGACCAGCTGCTCCGGGTCACCCCGGCCAGCTGAGCGCACGGTCCCGCACCCGGGGCGGCACCGGCACCCCGGCCGGGAGCAGCGGATCGGGCTCCGGCTCGCCGAGCACGGTGCGCAGCGGCAGGACCCCGGCCCACACCGGCGCCGGGCCGGCATCGGCCGCCAGGTCGCGCTCGTCGTCCCCGGGCGGACCGGTGCGCACCTTCAGGCTCGCCTCGGCGAGGTCCAGCGCCAGGACGGCGGTGGCGGCCAGTTCCCGGCGGTCCGGCTGCCGGGTCGCCGTCCAGGAGCCCGGCGCCAGTTGCTCGGTCAGCGCCGCCAGCGCGCGCAGCCGCTCGGCGGGGTCGGTGACCAGCTGCGCGGTGCCGTGCACGACGGCGCAGCGGTAGTTCATCGAGTGGTGGAAGGACGAGCGCGCGTAGACGACGCCGTCGACGTGGGTGACGGTGAAGGCCACCGGCTGGCCGGCCGCGGCGGCGCGCAGGGTGGCCGCGCCGGTCGAGCCGTGCAGGTAGAGGGTGTCGCCGACCCGGCCGTACCCGGTGGGCAGCACCACCGGCGCGCCGTCGAGCACGACACCCAGGTGGCCGACGAGCCCGGCGTCCAGCACGGCGTACAGCTCCGCGCGGTCGGTGCGGGCCCGCCGAGCTCCGCGGCGGATGGTGCTGCGGGCGGTGGAGGAGAGCGGGGCTGGGACGTCCATGCCCCCAACGTGCAGCACGCAGTGGCATCCTCCAAGGGCCATTCCGCCGCTTTTCCGCCAGGCCACCGGAGGTGTCCGCTGATCGACGTCCCGCCCGTCGTCCTCGACCGGTCGGCCGCGAGGCCGTTGTCGGCGCAGCTGGCCGACGGGCTGCGGGAGGCCGCCGTGGCCGGTGCACTGCGCCCGGGTGACCGACTGCCGTCCACCCGGGAGCTGGCCGCGGCGTTGCGGGTCAGCAGGACGGTCACCGCAGCCGCCTACGACCAGCTGCTGGCCGAGGGGTGGGCTGCCGGGCGCCGCGGGGTGGGCACGTTCGTGGTCGGCTCCGTGCTGGCCCGACCGGCACCGGCCCGCGCCGGCCTGGCCGCGCCGACGGCGGGTCCGACGCTCGTCGACCTGCGGGCCGGATCGCCCTGTCTCGAGGTGCTGGACCAGGCGGCCTGGCGGCGTGCCTGGCGCGCTGCTGGGGACGGCGCGCCCGATGCCACCACCGAGTCGGCCGGGGACCCGGCCTTCCGCGCCGCCGTCGCCGAGCACCTGCTGCGCCACCGGGGGTTGTCGGCCACCGCAGCCGACGTGCTGGCCACGTCCGGCACCTCGGCCGCCGTGGCCGAGGTCGCCCGCGTCCTGCCCCCGGGCAGCCGGGTCGGGGTGGAGGACCCGGGGTACCAGCGGGTCGTCGGTGCGCTGATCGACGCCGGGGTGCAGCCGGTGCCCGTCCCCGTCGACCGCGACGGCCTGGTCGTCGCCGCGGTGCCGGCCGGGGTGGCCGCCGTCTACTGCACCCCGGCCCACCAGTACCCGCTCGGCCTGCGGATGTCGGCAGCCCGGCGGCTGGACCTCGTCGCCCGCGCCCGCACCGAGGGCTGGTGGGTGCTGGAGGACGACTACGACGGCGAGCTGCGCTACGACGTCGCTCCGCTGCCGCTGCTGGGTGCCCTGGGGCCGGACGTCGTCGTCCACCTCGGCACCACCAGCAAGATCGTGAGCCCGACCCTGGGTGCCGGCTGGCTGGTGGCGCCACCGGGCCTGCGCGCCGTCCTGCTCGCCCGGCGGACCAGGACGGGCACCCGCCCGGCTCGGGCCGGTCAGCGGGTCCTCGCCGCGCTGGCCGACTCCGGCGACCTCGCCCGGCACCTGCGGCGGCTGCGCCGCGAGCTCGCCGGCCGCCGGGCGGAGGTGCTCGCGTCGGTGACCGCGGCCGGCTGCCTGGCGGAGGGAGACCCCGCCGGAGCCCACGTGCTGGTGCCGCTGCCCGACCGTGGGACGGAGGCGGCGGTCATCGCGGCGGCTGCGGCCCGCGGGGTGGCCCTGGACGGGCTGGGGCGGCACCACCTGGCCGGCGCCCACGGGGACCGGGCCGGGCTGGTGCTCGGGTTCGCCCACCCCACCAGGGGCGAGCTCGCCGGGGCCCTGGCGGTGCTCACCGAGCTGCTCCGCAGGGCATGAACGCCGGTGGCCCAGGACCGGAGAGGTCCTGGGCCACCGGCGTTCAGCGGTCGACTCGGATCAGCTGACGGTCCAGCTGTCGCTGCCGGCCAGCAGGGCGTCGAGGTCGGCGGGCTCCTGGGCCGCGGCGTCCTCGAGCTGGTCGGCCATCATCCGGTCGTACGTAGGCTTGGCCACCGACCGGAAGACGCCCATCGGGCTGTAGCGCAGGTCCTGGCTGGACAGCCGGGACAGCGCGAAGGCGTACGACGGGTCCTCGCGGTGCGCGTCGTGCACCACGATCTGGCTCGCGTCGACCTGGTTGGTCTCGGCGATCCGCAGGCCGCCGAAGTCGTCGCGGACGACGCAGGAGGCGCCCCCCGGGCCGAAGACCAGCGGCTCGCCGTGCACCAGCGGGATGGTCCACATCGGGCCGGTGGCCGGGTCCTTGAGCAGCTCGAAGGCGCCGTCGTTGAAGATGTTGCAGTTCTGGTAGATCTCCACCAGCGACGTGCCCTGGTGCTCGGCGGCCTGGCGCAGCACGTCGGTGAGGCCCTTGCGGTCGGAGTCCATCGCCCGGCCGACGAAGGTCGCGTCCGCGCCCAGCGCGAGCGACACCGGGTTGAACGGGGCGTCGATCGAGCCCATCGGGGTGGACTTGGTGACCTTCCCGACCTCCGACGTCGGCGAGTACTGCCCCTTGGTGAGCCCGTAGATCCGGTTGTTGAACAGCAGGATCGTCAGGTTCACGTTGCGGCGCAGGGTGTGGATCAGGTGGTTGCCGCCAATGGACAGCGCATCGCCGTCCCCGGTGACGACCCACACCGACAGGTCCGGGCGGGAGGCGGCCAGTCCGGTCGCGATGGCCGGGGCCCGGCCGTGGATCGAGTGCATCCCGTAGGTGTTCATGTAGTACGGGAATCGGGAGGAGCACCCGATGCCCGACACGATGACCATGTCCTCGCGGGCGATGCCGAGGCTGGGCAGGAAGCTCTGGACCGCGTTGAGGATGACGTAGTCACCGCACCCCGGGCACCAGCGCACCTCCTGGTCGGTCTTGAGGTCCTTGGCCTTCAGCGTCGTCTGCTTCGGGCCGTTCGCCGCGACCGAGGCGTCGATGGCGCCGGAGATCGTGGTGACGTCCGGACCTGCGGCGGGCATGCCGAGGTCGTGCACGTGGGCGTTGGTGGACTCGATGGCGGTCACAGTGCCGCTCCCGTCTGTGCAGGGGTGTCGGAGCCGGTGTCGAGGGTGGCGACCGTCCCGGTGGTCCCGTCGATGACGTCCTGGAACACGGCAGCCAGTTCGGCGGCGCGGAACGGCAGCCCGCGCACCTGGGTGTGGCTGTGCACGTCGACCAGGTACTTGGCCCGCAGGACCATGGCCAGCTGACCGAGGTTCATCTCGGGGCAGACGACCCGGTCGTACCGGGCGAGGATCTCGCCCAGGTCGGCCGGCAGCGGGTTGAGGTGGCGCAGGTGCACCTGGGCGATCGAACGGCCCGAGGCGCGGATCCGACGGCAGGCAGCGCCGATCGGTCCGTAGGTGGAGCCCCAGCCGATGACGGCCACCCGGGCGTCGCCGTCCGGGTCGTCGACCTCGGTCGCCGGGATCGAGGCGGCGATGCCGTCGACCTTGGCCTGCCGGGTGCGGGTCATGAAGTCGTGGTTCTCCGGGTCGTAGGAGATGTTCCCGGTCTTGTCGGCCTTCTCCAGCCCACCGATCCGGTGCTGCAGCCCCGCCGTCCCGGGGACCGCCCAGGGCCGGGCCAGGGTCTCCGGGTCACGCAGGTAGGGGAGGAACTCGCCGTCCTCACCGTTGGGCTCGGTGGCGAACTCCGTGCGCAGGTCGGGGAGCTCGTCGGTGGCCGGGATCGACCACGGCTCGGCGCCGTTGGCCAGGTAGCCGTCGGACAGCAGGATGACCGGCGTCCGGTAGGTCAGCGCGATCCGCGCTGCCTCCAGCGTGGCGTCGAAGCAGTCGCCGGGGGAGCGGGGCGCGATGACCGGCACCGGGGCCTCGCCGTTGCGGCCGTAGAGGGCCTGCAGCAGGTCCGACTGCTCGGTCTTGGTGGGCAGGCCGGTCGAGGGGCCGCCGCGCTGCACGTCGACGATGAGCAGCGGCAGCTCGGTCATCACGGCCAGGCCGATGGTCTCGGCCTTGAGCGCCACACCCGGACCGGACGTCGTCGTCACACCGAGCGCCCCACCGAAGGAGGCGCCCAGGGCCGCGCCGATGCCGGCGATCTCGTCCTCGGCCTGAAAGGTGCGCACGCCGTAGGCCTTGTGCTTGGACAGCTCGTGCAGGATGTCGCTGGCCGGGGTGATCGGGTAGGCCCCGAGGAACACCGGCAGGCCCGAGCGCTGCCCCGCGGCGACCAGGCCGTAGGAGAGCGCCTGGTTGCCGGAGATGTGCCGGTACTTGCCCGGGGCCATCGGAGCCGGCTTGACCTCGTAGGAGACCGCGAAGGCCTCCGTCGTCTCGCCGTAGTTGAACCCGGCGCGGAAGGCGGCGATGTTGGCCGCGGCGATCTGCGGCTTGCGGCGGAACTGCCGCTCCAGGAACCGGATCGTGCCCTCGGTGGGCCGGTGGTACATCCAGGACAGCAGGCCGAGGGTGAACATGTTCTTGCTGCGCTCGGCCTCCTTCTTGCCCAGGCCGGAGTCCGCGAGCGCATCGGTGGTCATCGAGGTCAGCGGCACGCTCACCAACTGCCACTTCTCCAGCGAGCCGTCCTCGAGCGGGTTGCTGGCGTAGCCCACCTTGGCCAGGTTCCGCGGGGTGAACTCGTCGGAGTCGGCGATCAGCAGGCCACCGCCGGGGAGGTCCACGAGGTTCGCCTTCAGCGCCGCCGGGTTCATCACGACCAGCACGTCCGGGGCGTCGCCCGGGGTCATGATGTCGTGGTCGGCGAAGTGCAGCTGGAAACTGCTGACCCCGGGGAGGGTGCCCGTCGGCGCCCGGATCTCGGCGGGGAAGTTCGGCAGCGTCGACAGGTCGTTGCCGAACGAGGCCGTCTCACTGGTGAAGCGGCCACCGGTGAGCTGCATCCCGTCGCCGGAGTCCCCGGCGAGCCGGATGACGACGCGATCGAGCTCGACGACGCTCTTCACCAGTCCGCCGGGGGCGGAGCTGTGGGCGGCAGCGTCGATGGCGGGGTCCAGGGCGGGGTGCATGCCAGGGGCAACACCGTTCGCGGCAGAGCTGATTCCGGGGTTGGTGCCAGTCATGTGTGAGGTACCTCCGACCCGCCAGGCTACGTGCGCGGCGCGCCGGGGGACCGGCTCGGCCGTCGACGTGAGGGAAGCCACACAGGGTCGGCTCACCTCACAGCCGGGCCCCAGCCCGCCGGGGGAACGGGGATCGGGCCGGCGGCGTTCTACCGCTCGTGCAACGCTGGAACAACGGACTGAAGACGGCCGTGCTGCTGGGCCTGATGGCCGGGGTCATCCTGCTGGTCGGCAGCTTCTTCGGCCGCGGCGGGCTGCTCATCGCGCTGGTGCTGGCGCTCGGCGTGAACGGCTGGGCGTACTTCAACTCCGACAAGCTGGCGCTGCGGGCCATGCGTGCCTTCCCGGTGACCGAGACCCAGGCCCCGCAGCTCTACGCGATCGTGCGCGAGCTCGCGACCGAGGCCCGTCAGCCCATGCCCCGGCTGTACGTGAGCCCCACGAACCAGCCCAACGCCTTCGCCACCGGCCGCAACCCGCGCAACGCCGCCGTCTGCTGCACCCAGGGCATCCTGGAGCTGCTGGACCGCCGGGAGCTGCGCGGCGTGCTGGCCCACGAACTCTCGCACGTCTACAACCGCGACATCCTGATCAGCTCGGTCGCCGGCGCCATGGCCACGGTGATCACCTACCTGGCGCACATGGCGATGTTCGCCTCGCTGTTCGGTGGCCGGTCCGAGGACCGGCAGGGCGGCGGGCTGGGTGGCCTGCTGCTGGTCTTCCTCGGCCCGGTCGCCGCGGGCCTGGTCCAGATGGCGGTCAGCCGCAGCCGGGAGTACCAGGCCGACGCCTCCGGTGCGCGGCTCAGCTGCGACCCGCTGGCGCTGGCCAGTGCGCTGTCCAAGCTCGAGCGCGGCGTGGCGGCCCGGCCGCTGCCGCAGGACGACCGGCTGGTGACCCAGAGCCACCTGATGATCGCCAACCCGTTCCGCGGGCAGGGGATGGCGTCGATGTTCGCCACCCACCCGCCGATGGCCGAGCGCATCGCCCGGCTGCAGCAGATGGCCCGGGAACTGGGCTGACGGCCCCTGCGCCGCGGCGCGGGGGCCGTCTCCCTCAGCTCAGCGGTAGTTGTCGTACTGATCCTCGGCGTGTTGCAGTGTGTGGCAAGTTGCGGAAAACGCGGTCTGACCTGCGCGTATGTGATTTGTCGTCGTTGACCGACCATGGCCTGGATTGGACCTCCTGCGGACTGTTTGCGGACCAAGATCCGTTCGCCCGTCGGTTCACGTTCCGCCTGGGCAGGCGCCGCCCTGGACCGGTCTCAAGCTGCGTCCCCGCTTCCTGGGGCGGGGGAGGTGGTCCTCGCCGCGCCGGGCGAGGACGATCGTTGGGTGAAGCTCAAGCTCGATCTCCACGACATCTACAACGGCGGTGGCGAGATCGACCGTGCGCTCCGCGCGATCATCGACGAGGCCGTCGCCAAGAGAGCGCCTCTGGTCGAGATCATCCCCGGGAAGGGGTCCGGCCAGCTGAAGAAGCGGGTGCTCCGCTTTCTGGATCGCAAGGACATCAAGGCGCTGTATCACCGGGTCGAGAAGGACTCCGGCAACTTCGGCCGGGTCTTCGTTCACTTCCGGTGGAAGTAGCGCTACCGAATGGACTGTCACTTCAAGAAGGCCGGGGACCGCCCACTGCTGTGGTCAGGGTGGGCGAGTGGGCCGGTAGGTGACCGTGCATCCTTGGCACGCTGGCGGAACGTGCCGGCCCACGCCGCGCCCGCAGCACTGCAGGCGCCAGGCGGGCTCGAGTTCCGTGTCAGCGGCGCGCGAGGTGAGGCCAGGTAGGAAGAGCCGCAGGACGCGCGCCCAGGAGTCTGAGAACGCCCCTGAGCTGCCGGTCACTCGTTGGCCCAGTGCGGTCGGTGGAGGGGTGTTGGCTGAGCGCTTCGTGACTGTATGGGGGCGGGCGGGGACGCCCGTCCACGGCACACGACGGCCCCTTGATCCGCGAGCCTCGTAGCGCTCGGCGCCGGGATGCCGCTTCACCCCGGCCGAGTGTTCCAGCTGGATCGGTCGCCGGAAGGGCGCTGCGCGTCCCTCCGGCATGCCCTTCGTCCACCCTTCCCCGACCCATTGCAGCCGGATGGGCTAGTTGTGGCAAGCGGTCAAATGTGCCGGGACGGGTGTGCCGCCGGACTTGGGTCGCACGGGCCCGATGCGCAATGCCACTTGCATGTGCGTAAGCTCGGGGAAAGCGTTCGGGATGCTCCGAGCGACGATGGTGCGTCGAATCATCGGCTGCATCAGCGCGGCACCCTTCGGGGGCCGTGGCCGCGGTCCCCAGCCCCCGGTTCTTACTTCAGACCGGAGGCCTTCGTGGCCGACAGGCATATCTCCCAACCCTCGAGCGCCGCCGATGCGCTGTTGCGCCTGGGCAGACTGTCCCTGCGCGAGTTGTCGATGGAAAGCCTGCTGCAGACGGTCGCCCACCTGGTCACGACCGTCCTGCCCGGCGACATCGAGGCGTCAGTGACGCTGCTGATCAAGGACGCGCCGTCGACGGTGGCCTGGACCGGGCAACTCGCCGTCGACCTCGACGAGCGGCAGTACGAGCGCGGCCACGGACCGTGCCTTCATGCTGCCCGCACCGGCGAGGTGACCGAGATCACCGACACCCGCACCGAGAGCCGCTGGCCGGACTACGTCCCGCGCGCGGCCGAGCGCGGGAACCTCAGTTCCCTGTCGATACCCCTGGTCATCGATGAGGAAGACGGCGTGTCCGGCGCGCTGAACCTGTACTCGCTGAAGCCTGACGGGTTCGATGAGAACAGCAGGTCCGTGGCAGTGGCGTTCGGTCCCCACGCCGCGGTGGCGGCCGGGAACGTGTACGCGTACCAGAGCGCCCGGAAGTTGGCCGACGGCTTGCAGACCGCCCTGGCGTCCCGAGCGGTCATCGAACAGGCCAAAGGCGTGCTGATCGAGCGCTACAAGGTGACGCCGGACCATGCGTTCCGACTGCTGGCTCTGGCGTCGATGAACGCCAACCGGAAGCTTCGCGACGTCGCCGTCGATCTCATGCTCACCGGCGAACTGCCCGTCGTGACGCCGCGAGATACCGATGGGCGCCCCCGGGACAGCCAGTCGCGAAGTCCCCTGGGCCCAGAAGCCCCGAAACACTCTTAGACAGCCGCAACCCCTCCGCACAGGGGTTGCGGTCAGGTCCTGCCGCTCCGCCTCCACGGGGCGGCGGGACCGCCCCCTCCCGGACGCTGCGCCTGCCCCTCCCACCACGGCCCAGGAAGGCCGGACGACAAGAGGGCCACGGCGGTGAAATTCGTACCGTGCGCCCCCACCCAGGAACCGCGTGCCATGCGAGACGCCCATACGTTGGCTGACGCGGTAGTCGTCGTGATCTCCCCCGCTAGGAGCCAAGCGAGCCGGATGGGCCGAGCGATCAGAGTGCGCGGTCGTCGGGTAGCCCCTGGCTTACCTGACCGCTCCAGCGGACCGTCACCGGTGAAGATCGTCTGGTGCCGTCCCTCAGCGGGCCGATCATTGCAAAATGTGGTGGGCTGGGCGGAGCCCGACCTACGCCATGGCATGCGGTTCGGGTCAGGTCCCACACGCGTGCAGCAGCTCGCGCGCGGGGCCGTCCATAGTGGCGTCCACCAAGGTGGTGTGCGACGGCCCCGGTGACCAGCGGGCCCTCCACATAGAGGCGGCCACCGCGTGATCTTCTGGATGACCTACCACAGTCCTTCAGGAGAGCTACGCGATGACCGCT
>NZ_JAAKGN010000101.1:0-17323 GCF_011039295.1 Modestobacter sp. KNN46-3
GTGCCTCCGTCGACCGTCCTGCGGCCGGCCACGCCGGACGAAGCCGGCCAGCTCACCGAGCTGGCGCTGCGCAGCAAGGCCCACTGGGGTTACCCGACCGACTTCCTGGCGGCCTGCCGCGCCGACCTCACCGTCGACGCAGCCGACTGCGACGGCCGGTCCGTGTGCATCGCCGAGCGCGGCGGCCAGGTGCTCGGCTTCTGGCGCCTGGCGCCCACTGAGGACCCGGTGCGGGGCGAGCTGACCGACCTGTTCGTCGACCCGCGGGCGATCGGCAGCGGCGTCGGACGGCTGCTGGCGACCGACGCCGTGGCGCACGCCCGGGCCCGCGGCTGGCGCACGCTGGAACTCGACGCCGACCCGCACGCCGAGGCCTTCTACCGGCACCTCGGCGCAGTGCGGATCGGTTCCTCGCCGAGCACGGCGTCACCGGGCCGCTCCCTGCCGCGGATGTCACTAGCCGTCACCGCACGCCACCACGTCGTCTGTGGGGCGCTGGTCCGGGACGGCCGGGTCCTCCTGGGGCACCGGACGGCGGGCCGTCGCTGGTACCCCGACGTGTGGGACCTGCCCGGCGGGCACGTGGAGGACGGTGAGAGCGAGCTCGCCGCGCTCCGCCGTGAACTGCAGGAGGAGGTGGGCGTGCAGGTGACGGGCATCGACCCCGAGCCGGTCGCGCGGCTGCTCGACGAGGACCTCCAGCTGGCGGTGTGGCTCGTGCGCCACTGGACGGGGGAGCCGGTGAACCGCTGCCCGGAGGAGCACGACGACCTGCGCTGGGTCAGGCCCGACGAACTCCCGGGACTCAGGCTGGCGGACGCCCGGTACGTCGACCTGCTCGGCGGGCTGTTCACGGACCAGAGGTGACGGCAGTGTCCGCGGGGTCCGCAGCCCACCGCCGATGACCGAGCTGGGCGGGGAAGAGCGTCACGAGGTGCTCGACCGGCTAGGGACGACGGCCGATCCGGGTCAACGTCCACAGGGCGCATCGGCGGCAGATGAACACGCCTGGGGTGTCCCCCAACTCGTGCGCTGCCGAGTGCGGGAGCTGTCGCCCGCAACAGCCACAGTGCACCTGCTCCGCACCCGGCGGCGCCTGGCGCCTGAGCAGCTTCACGTCAAGACCGACATCAGGTCGTCGACAGTCGGACACCCAGCCAAGCCGTCCTTGGTGGCGTACACCCGACAGGAGAGACCAACGGGACTGTCCTGTCGCAGGAACGGGTCGCGACCGTCGACCAGGATGGTCGGCGATCCTCGGAACTGGACCGCTTCGGCTTCAGCCGCAGTAGTGACCTGTCGGTGCTCGACCACCACGTCGTCATGGCCCGTGGCGACCAGCGCTGCCCGGAGCCGCGCGTCGGCCTCTTGCCAGTTGGGACAGCCGCCGAAGTAGACGAGTGTCACGTTCATGTCAGCATCCTCGCGCAGTCCGTCCGGCTCTGGGCGCACGAGTGAGTCGACGTCGACTCGGCCAGGGTGCAGCGGCTCATCCGTGCGTCGGCGGGAGGGCCGCGCCCGACGAGACGGGGGAGTCAGCGGGGATCCAGCCGTCAGAGACGACGAAGCGGCGACGTCCGTGGACGTCGCCGCTGGTCATGGGAGTGCGTGGTGCGCCATCAGGGACTCGAACCCCGAACCCGCTGATTAAGAGTCAGCTGCTCTGCCAATTGAGCTAATGGCGCGTGTCGCTCGACGTGGTCGAGCAACAGGAGAGGACTCTACACGCCAATCGCGCTCCACCGTCCGATGGGGTCGGGTCATCCACGTCACGTGTTGCGGCGCACAACGAACTGTCAGCAGGAGCGTGGAGACTGGGCGACGGTGTCGAACGCCTGCCGGGAGGGCCCCGGTCGGCGCGCACCGGACAGGGGGCAGGTCTTCGTGGGTCCGCAGCAGGCGAGACGGATCGCTGCACTGCTCATCGCCGCGTTGCTCGCCGTGCTGGCGGCCTGCTCGGGGTCGTCGTCCGAGGCCGCGCCGGACGACACGGCCGGGTCGCCGACGACTGCACCCGCCGCGCCCGCCGTGGTGACGCTGAGCCTGGCCGACGGCGCCGCCGACGTCCCACCGACCACCCCGCTGGAGGTCACGGTCACCGGTGGTGAGCTGGGCGACGTCACCGTCGCGGACGCCACCGGCGCCGAGCTGGCCGGCAGTCTCGAGCCCCGGGCGGGCGACCCGTCCACCGCCGTGTGGACGCCGGAGGGCGAGCTGGACTACGGCACGAGTTACACGGTCACCGCCACGGCCGCCAACGCCGCCGCCGACGAGCGCACCGCCACCTCGACCTTCACCACGGTGACCCCGGAGACGCTGTCCACCCCGGGCATCGGCCCGCTGGACGGGACCACCGTCGGCGTCGGCATGCCGATCCGGGTCTTCTTCGACGAGCCGGTCGCCGACCAGGCCGCCGTGGAGAGCCACCTCCTCGTCACCAGCAGCACGCCCACCGACGGGGTGTGGAACTGGGTGCGCGACGACGAGGTGCACTTCCGGCCCTCCACCTACTGGCCGGCCGACACCCAGGTGACGCTGGAGGCCGATCTGTACGGGGTCGACTTCGGCGAGGGCGTCTGGGGCGAGAAGGACCGCACCATCTCCTTCAGCGTCGGGGAGCAGCACGTCTCCGTCGCCGACGCCGCGGCGCACACGTTGAGCGTCTACGACAGCGGTCAGCTCGTGCAGACCTTCCCGATGAGCGCCGGCAGCACGGAGAACCCGACGCACAACGGGCCGCACGTCGTCCTCGAGAAGTTCGCCGACATCACGATGGACTCCTCGACGTTCGGCCTGGCCGTCGACGCACCCGGCGGCTACCGCACCGACGTCGAGTACGCGACGCGGATCTCCAACAACGGCGAGTTCGTGCACGCCGCCCCGTGGTCGGTCGCCGACCAGGGCTCGCGGAACGTGAGCCACGGCTGCCTCAACCTCTCCACCGAGAACGCAAAGTGGTTCTACGACTTCGCCCGACCCGGTGACGTCGTCGAGGTCGTCAACTCGATCGGCGGCACGCTGACCGCCGCCGACGGCGACATCTACGACTGGGCCATCCCGTGGGAGCAGTGGACGGCGGGCAGCGCACTGTCCTGACCGGCCCGTGGCATCCGGCCGGCGTCCCTGCGGGCGTCGGTCGGGTCAGTGCCACACGTCGGGTTCCGGTTCCGGCGTGCGACCGGCGGTCAGCCGCGTGACCAGCGACTCGGCGACCCGGTAGACCGCCAGCGCCACCGCGATCACCGCCGCCGGCGGGACGACGATCGGAGCGCCCAGCACCGACAGGGCCAGCACCCGCGGGGCGTCGCGCCACCAGCCCGCCCGGCGCACCGGGTTCGCCAGCGCCCCCCAGCGCACGCCGCACCACATCAGCCAGCGGCGCAGCGGCGGCACCCCGAGCTCGCGCATCACCCGCCGGAAGACCCCGTCGGCGTCCCGGGCGGAGACCAGCCCGCCAGGCACCGCGACGTCGGTCAGCCAGTCGTGCAGGACGGCGGCCGGGGGGACTCAGCACCGGTGCCCTTCGACTCCCTCGCCCTCACCGTGCGCCGGGCCACCGACTCCTCGTGGGACGTGCTGGCGCCCCTGGTCTACCGCGGCGAGCGGGAGACCTTCGTCGTCCCGCCCGGTTTCCGGACCGACTTCGCCTCGGTGCCCCGCGTCGTGGTGTGGCTGTTCCCGCGCTCCGGGCGCTACACCCCGGCCGCCGTCCCCGACACCTGCCCCCGCTCCCCGCGGCCGGCGCCGGATGATGAGGTGGCCGGATGACACCAGCGAGGAGCCCGGCGGACCCACCGGGCGAGCACGGCAGGAGGGTCCGGTGAGCCGGTGGCTGTGGCTGGGCGGGGCGATCGTCGTCGAGGTCGTCGCGACCCTCTCCCTGCGGGCCGCCACCGGGCAGCCGCTCTGGTACGTGTCCGTGGTCATCGGCTACCTCGCCTCGTTCCTCCTCCTGGCCGGTGTCCTGCGCCGGGGGATGGCCGTCGGTGTCGCCTACGGCATCTGGGGCGCCAGCGGGGTGATGCTCACGGCCGTCGCCGCGGCCTTCCTGTTCGACGAGGCGCTGACCCCGCTCATGGGCCTCGGCTTCGCGGTCATCGTCGTCGGGGTGCTGCTCGTCGAGTTCGGGTCCCACCGGGCCGAGGGCGCACCCGAGCGGGTGGGGGAGGAGGTCCGATGACCTGGCTGTTCCTCGCGGCGGCGATTGGCTGCGAGGTCGGCGCCACCATGTCGCTGCGCGCCTCGGACGGCCTGCGCGACAAGCGCTGGGTCCCGCTGATCGCCGGGGGCTACCTGGCCTGCTTCTCCTTCCTCACCCTCGCGCTGCGGGAGGGCTTGGCCATCGGTGTCGCCTACGGCATCTGGGCCGCCGGCGGGGTCGCCCTCACCGCCGTGATCGCGCATCTCGCCTTCCGCGACCCGCTCACCCGGACGATGGGGGCCGGCATCGCGCTCATCGCGGTGGGCGTCCTGCTCGTGGAGCTCGGCGCCCACTGAGCGGCCCTGTCCCCCCTTGCATCGTCCGATCTGGCTATCATCGCCGCATGACGATGCTGGACGGCGGCGCTGCCATGGCGTCGGTGGGAGATGGTGGGGCCGCGGTCGACGAATCCGCTGCACTGACTGCGGCGGCGTGCATGTTCCGCAGCCTGGGCGACCCGGCCCGGCTGGCGATCGTGCGGCACCTGACCCTCGGCGAGCACAAGGTCGTGGAGCTGACCGAGCACCTGGGCCTGGCCCAGTCCACCGTGTCGGCGCATCTGTCGTGCCTGCGCGACTGTGGGCTGGTCACCTCCCGGCCGCAGGGTCGTGCCTCGATGTGGTCGCTGACGACCGCCCCGCAGTTGCTGCAGCTGCTGGCCGCTGCTGAACAGCTGCTGGCGGTCACCGGCGACGCGGTCGCCCTGTGCCCCACCTACGGCGAGCGCAGCCGGTCGTGACAGCCGTTGCGCTCGTCCTCTACGTCGTCGCACTGGTCGTGCTGTTCGGCGTGCGGTCGTGGGTCCAGCACCGGCGTACCGGCTCGGCCGGCTTCCACGGCATCTCCGGCACCCCCGCCCGAGCCGGGTGGTGGGGCGGTGTGATGTTCGTGGTCGCGCTTGTGCTCGGCGTGGCCGGCCCGCTGCTCGCCGTCCTCGGCGTGGTCGACGCCCGTCCGCCGGTCGCGGTCCAGGTCCTCGGACTGGTGCTGGCGTCGGCCGGGTTCGCCGCAACGCTGGCCGGCCAGACCGGCATGGGTGATGCGTGGCGGGTCGGCGTCGACCCGGCAGAGCGGACCGAACTGGTCACCGGCGGGGTGTTCGCCCAGGTCCGCAACCCGGTCTTCGCGGCGATGGTCACCGCCCAGACGGGTGTCGTACTGATGGTCCCCTCGCCGGTCAGCGTGGCGGCGCTCGTCGCGCTGGTCGCGGCGGTCGAGCTGCAGGTGCGCGCGGTCGAGGAGCCGTACCTGCGTGCCGTGCACGGCGGGGTCTACACCGACTACGCCGCCAGGACCGGCCGCTTCCTGCCCGGCATCGGCCGACTCGCCCGCACCTCGCCCACGCAGGGGGTCCCCGCGTGACCGGCCGGGCGAGCGCCCTGACCGAGGCCGAGACCGAACGGCTGACCCGCCGCGGGCTGCGCCTGGCGCAGTTCACCGTCGTCTACAACGTCGCCGAGGGCGCCGTCGCGATCACCGCCGGGCTGCTCGCCGGGCTGGTGTCCCTGGTGGGCTTCGGGGTCGACTCCGGCATCGAGTCCCTCGCCGCCGTCCTCGTGGGGCTGCGGCTGTCGGCCCGGCTGCGGCACGGCAGCACCGACGAGGGCAAGGAGCGTCGGGCGCTGAAGGCCGTGGCGGTCACCTTCTTCGTCCTGGCCGCGTACGTGCTGATCGAGGGTGTCCGCAGCCTGCTCGGCGACGAGGAGCCCGACACCTCCGCCGTCGGGCTCCTCCTGCTGGCCGCCTCGATCGTGGTCATGCCGCTGCTGGCCAGGGCGAAGCGCCGGGTCGGGCTGGCGCTCGGCGGTGACCCGCTGGTCCTCGCCGACGCGGCCGAGACCCGGATCTGCGTGCTCTTGAGCATCTCCACCCTGGCCGGGCTCGGGCTCTACGCGCTCACCGGCGCCGCGTGGCTCGACCCGGTCGCCGGCTTCGTCATCGCGGCCTTCGCCGTCCACGAGGGCCGGGAGGCGTGGGAGGGCGAACTCGTCGAGGACGACGACGAGGACTGAGCGGCCTCAGGACTCCCGGTACCACTCGGTGAAGGTCTCCCCGCCGTCGGTGGAGGCCAGGACCGCACCCTCGACGGCGACGTAGACGTCCTGCCCGTCCACGGTCAGTGCCTCCGGCGGGCCACCGGCACTGCCGCGCTCGGTCCAACTCCGCTCGCCGTCGCTGCTGCCGAACACCGTGCCGTCGGGGGCGACGCCCACCGCGGAGCCGCCGCCGGCGGCGATGTCCACCAGGACCAGCAGGGGTGCGTCCGGGACGGCGGTGAAGGTGCCCCCGGCGTCCTCGCTCACCACCAGACCGGCCTCGGTCGTGGCGAGCACCCGCTGCGGATCAGCCGGGTCGGCGGCCAGGTCGGCGATCCGCATGCTCCCGCGGTCGGCCCACTCCAGACCGTCCTCGCTGACCAGCAGTCGACCGCCGCTGTAGCCGTAGACGACGCCGCCGGCAGCGTCCAGCGCGTGGAAGTCGGCCTCCCCGGCCAGCGACAGCGTCTCCCAGGTCTCCCCGCCGTCGGTGCTCTCGAGCAGGCCCAGGTCGGCCGGGCCCTCCTGCCCCTCGCCGGGGTGGCCGCTGGCCAGGTAGCGCTCCGGGCCGACGACGGTGAAGCCCATGAAGTCCTGCACCCGGTCGGCGATCCGGGTCAGCTCCCCGTCCGGGGAGATGCGCACCAGCCCGTGGTGCGTCCCGGCGTACAGGGTGTCGTCGGCCGGGTCGATGCCCAGCCCGTGCACGTGCTCGAGGGTCAGGTCGTCCGGGTGGGCGTGGGTGCCGTCGTCGTGGCTCTGCGCCTCACCGTCGGCTGCGACCTGGTCTCCGGCAGTGGGGTCGGTGCCGCACCCAGCGAGGAGCAGTGCTCCGGCCGCGGCGGCACCGACCAGCAGCCGCCGCCGTGCACGCGTGGCGGCCTCGGGGACGGATCGAGCGGCTCGGGACGGTGACATGAGCTCCCCACAGAGACCAGACGGGCGTGCGTCTCCACACAGCATCCGCCGCCGGCCGGGCCGGCGACGCCGAGACGGACGGAGGCCCTGGTCAGGGAACTGACCAGGGCCTCCGGGTGGGGTGAGTGACGGGACTTGAACCCGCGACATCCAGGATCACAACCTGGCGCTCTACCAGCTGAGCTACACCCACCATGCACACCGGGCGGCTGGCGAGAGCCGGCCCGGTGGACGAGCACACGATACCGGAGGCGGTCAGCTCTCCGACGAGGCCGGGGTCGCGGCCGGCTCGGGGTCGACCGCGAGCAGCGGCGCGAAGGCCGCCACGACGTCGGTGGCCGCCGCCTGGGCCTGGTCGCTGCTGGGGCCCGGCTCGGGCACGAAGAGGGTCTGCCGGTAGTACGCCAGCTCCCGGATCGACTCCAGGATGTCGGCCAGCGCCCGGTGGGCCAGGCCCTTGGGCGGCTGGGCGAAGTAGACCCGGGGGAACCAGCGGCGGCCGAGCTCCTTGATCGAGGAGACGTCGATCATCCGGTAGTGCAGGTGGTCGTCGAGCTCGGGCATGTCCCGGGCCAGGAAGCCGCGGTCGGTGCCGATCGAGTTGCCGCACAGCGGGGCGGTGCGGCGTTCGGGCACGAACCGCTTCACGTAGGCGAGCACCAGGGCCTGGGCCTCCTCGAGGGTGACCGTCGACGCGCGCACCTCCTCGGTGAGCCCGGACTTGGCGTGCATCTCGGTGACCACGTCGGCCATGCCGGCCAGGTCGGAGTCCTCGGCGTGGATGATCACGTCCAGACCCGGGTCGAGCACGTTCAGCTGGGAGTCGGTGACCACGACCGCGACCTCGATGAGCTTGTCGCTGGCCAGGTCGAGCCCGGTCATCTCACAGTCGATCCAGACCAGGTTGTTCGCTGCGCTGTCGGCCACGGCCGCGACCCTACGCACCGCCCGGCGGACCACCGGCCACACCCGCCCCACCGCCACCGGTCCGCTCCGGCAATGGCGTCTCCCGGCCATCTCCCGCCGCTACAGTCCGGGCTCCTGCACCGACCTCGCGGAGCCGCTCGTGTCCTCCAGCACCTCCCTCATCCCGCGGTCCGACACGTCGATGCCGGCACCTGCCTCGCCGGGCGCCGCGTTCCGGCACCCGGTCGCGCTCCTGCGTTGGCTCTGGCAGGCCTACTTGACCCCGGGCCGCCCCGGCCGGCCCACCAGCCAGGACGAGCTGCGCTGGATCTACACGGCCTGGCTGGCTGCGTTCGCGCTGAAGATGCTCGGCTCCTCCTGGGACGTCTCCTGGCACTTCAAGTGGCTGCGCGACGACCTGGCCCCGCCGCACCTGCTCAACTCGGCCGGCACCGTGCTCGTCGTCGCCCTCGTCGTCTTCCACAGCTACAGCGGCTACGGCGTCGACCGGCGGGCGCTGCAGCTGATGCAGGCCGGCATCGGCACCTTCCTGGTCGCCGTCCCGATCGACGTCCTCAACCACCGCATCAACGGGCTGGACATCACCAGCTGGAGCCCCAGCCACGCGCTGCTGTACGTGGGGACGGCGATCATGCTCGCCGGTGCCATCCGGGGCTGGTGGCTCTACGCGGCACCCGGCCGGCTGCGCGACCTGGTGTCGCTGGGGCTGTGGCTGTTCTTCGTGGAGAACGTGCTCTTCCCCAACCAGCACCAGGAGTACGGGGTGCTGTCCCTGGCCGACTACCGGGCCGGCCGCACCACCGCCGAACCGCAACTGCTCGACTTCGCCGCCTCCCAGGGGCAGACCCCGATCCAGTTCATGCTCCCGGTGCCCGCCTGGGTGCACCCGGCCTGGTTGGTCTGCGCCGGGCTGCTCGCCCTGGTCGTGGCCCGCAGGACCGTCGGCCTGCGCTGGACGGCGACGACCCTGGCCGGGGCGTACCTGGCCTACCGGGCCGTGACCGGGCTGCTGCTGGACGCCACCGGTTTCCCGCCCTCGGTCCTGCCGCTGATGCTGCTGGCCGGCGCGGTCCTCGTCGACCTGGCCGTGCTGGCCCGGGTCCCGGGCTGGCTGGCCGGCCTGGCCGTCACCGGGGGAGTGGCCGGCGCGGCGATGGTCCAGTCGGCGCTCGACGTCATCCCGCCGTGGGACTGGTCGGCCCTGCCCGTGGTGGCCGTCGGCCTCGCCGTGCTCTGGGGCGCCCTGGACCTGCTGACCGGGAGCTCCTGGTGCGCCCGCTGGCAGGCGCCGGTGGAGCCGGGCCGCCGCTCGGCCCGGGACACGCCGGTCACCGTGGCGGAGGGCGGCGCGTCCTCGCGCTGAGCCCGGGACGGGCCGGTCGATGACGTAACGTCGAACCGGTCCGCCGCCCAGCCGCTGCGGCGCCCGCCGCGGCCGCACCCGTCCCGCCGCGCCCCGCTGCCTCCCTGGAGAGTCCGTGCTGATCCTCACGCCGACGCCGCTGCAGACAGCGGCCGAGCGTGCGTTCTTCGCCGAACTCGCCGGGTGGGACACCGGCAGCGGTGTGCGCGGTGCGGTGATGGCCTCGCTGCCGGTCGTCGAGGGCCCGATGCAGCGCCGGCAGTCCGACGCGGTGCTGTTCGTGCCCGAGGGCGTCGCCGTCGTCCGGGTGGTCGAGGTGGAGCGCCAGTCCGGCGTCGTCACCGCGTCACCCGAGGGCGCCTGGACCATCGGTCCCGGCGACGGGCCCGGTGAGGTGCTCCAGCTGGCCGGTGGGGGCTCCAACCCGCTCGACGGCCTGATGCGGTCGGGCATGCACGCCGCGGTGACGCTGCGGCAGGCCGGGATCGAGCCGGGGCGGATCGCCCGGCTCACCGTCCTCACCGGCTCGGTGACCGGGCTGCTGCCGGCCGACGGCGACCTCGGCGAGGGCGACCAGGTCGCCCTCCTGGACCCGGGCTCGCTGCAGCTCGGGGTCGCCCGCGCGGCCCGGCACGCGGGCACGGACAACCCCCGGCTGTGGACGACGGCCGACGTCCGGGCCGGCATCGAGGCCCTCGGCATGGCCGGCCGGATCCCCACGGTCGAGGAGCTCAACGGCGAGGGGTTCCCCTACTCGCCCTACGTGCTGCGCCGCCCGGACCTGCTGACCCCGGCCGCGCTGAACGCCGCACCCCGCCGCACCACCGTCGCCGCGCCGACGTCCGCACCGGCGGACGGGTCGAGGCGCGGCAACGGCGAGGCCGGGCCGCTGGTCGACCCCGCCGCCGCGGCCCGGATCGCCGCCGCCGCCGTGGAGGCGCAGGAGGCCGCCGAGCGGAGGGACGTCGCGCCGCGGTCCGCCGCCGTCCCGCCCGCGGAGGCGGCTCCCGCGGACCGCCGGCCGCCGGGTCGTCCTGGCGACACCATGGCGCTGGTCCACGAGCCGGCCGAGGCCCCGGCGGACGACACCGGTGGGCTGGGTGGGCTCTTCGGTGCCCCCGGCGCCGCGGCGCCCGTCACGGAGCCCGCGCCACAGCGGCTGCGCGAGCTCCCGCCGGAGCTCCGCCCCCGTCCGCAGGTCCGGCCCGCCGTGCCGGCGGCGGGCAGCACCGCCACGACCGCCCGGGGCGACTCCTCCCGCGGCAGGCAGGTGCTGCTGGTGCTGGCGGCGCTGGCAGTGGTGGCGCTGCTCGTCGTCGTGGGCGTCCTGGCGCTCGGCGGCGACGACGGCGACGGCGACGCGGGGGCGACGACGGCGGGCGCGACCACCGGCGCAGCACCCGCCACGTCGGCGGCCCCCGGCCCCGTCGTCGGCGCCACCGCGGTCGTCAACGGCACCACCTTCACGCTGCGCGTGATCGAGGAGAACGCGACCTGCAACGGGCACTCCTACGACGCCGTCGCCGGGTTCTTCGCCAACAACGACTGCACCGACCTGGACCGGGCGCTGTGGTCGGCCGAGGTCGAGGGCCTGCCCGCCGTCGTCTCGGTGGCCCGGGTGACCATGCCCGACCCGGCGAGCGCGCAGGCGCTCCGGTCGCTGGCCGACACCGACGGCAGCGGCAACGTCAGCGACCTGCTGCGCGAGGGCGCGAGCTACGAGGGCGCTCCCGAGCGGCTCTCCGGCGCGCAGTACGCCAGTAGCCAGCAGGGCGCCACGGTCACCATCGTGGAGACCTCGTGGGCCGGGGGCGAGCGGGGCGCCACCTCGGCGCTGGACGCCCTGGCCAGCGCCGGGCTCTCGCTGCCCGGCGACGGGGTCGACGCCAACTGAAGGAGGAGGGGGTCCTCCTTCAGGCGAGGGCGGCGGCCATCGCCATCTCGGCCAGCAACCCGGCCATCGCCGGGCGGGCGACCCGGCCTGCGCTGTGCGGCGTGGAGTTGATCAGCCCGAAGAGCGCGTGTGCCCGGGCGCGGCAGGCCGCCGTCGAGGCGTCGGGGTGGAGCCGGGCCAGCACGGCGACCCACTCCTCGACGTAGCGCCGTTGCAGCTGCCGCACCTGGCGGGCGTCCCGGTCGGTCAGCGCGCCCAGGTCGCGGTCCTGCACCGTGATCAACGCGGGGTTGTCCAGCGCGAAGTCGACCTGGAACTCCACCAGGGCGCGCAGCTGGTCGACCGGTGACGCCCCGGCCGCCGCGACCCGTTCGGTGCCGCCGGCCAGCAGTCGCTCGCTGATCCGCAGCAGCATCTCGGCCAGCATCGCGTCCTTGCTGGCGAAGTGCCGGTAGATCGCCGGGCCGGTCACGCCCACCGCGGCGCCCACGTCGTCGACGCCGACCGCGCGCGAGCCCCGTTCGGCGAAGAGCTGGGCGGCCGCGCGCAGGATCTGCTCCCGGCGGGAGGGGTTCGCCGCGTCGCTGTGCAGGGCGCTGTCCTGCTGGGACGTCACGGGCCTCAGGTTAATCGTCGTTCACACTGGACCGGCGCTGTGAACCGTGGTTAACCTCACTCCCGTGGACGCACCGGTGCTGCCCAGTGCCCCGTCGGCCGACCCGGCGGCGGCCGGCAACGCGGCGCACCATGCCGGCCTGGCCGCAGAGCTGGCCGACCAGCTGGCCCGGGTGGCGCTCGGCGGTGGGGAGCGCGCCCGCCAGCGGCACACCGACCGCGGCAAGCTGCTGCCCCGCGAGCGGGTCGACGCGCTGCTGGACCCCGGGAGCCCGTTCCTGGAGCTGTCGCCGCTGGCCGCGCACGGCCTCTACGACGACGAGGCGCCGGCCGCCGGGATCATCACCGGCGTCGGGCGGGTGGCCGGACGCGAGGTGGTCGTCGTCGCCAACGACGCGACCGTCAAGGGCGGCACCTACTACCCGATGACGGTGAAGAAGCACCTGCGAGCGCAGGAGGTCGCGGCGCAGAACCGGCTGCCCTGCGTCTACCTGGTCGACTCCGGCGGGGCCTTCCTGCCGCTGCAGGACGAGGTGTTCCCCGACCGCGACCACTTCGGCCGGATCTTCTTCAACCAGGCGAACCTGTCCAAGGCCGGGATCCCGCAGATCGCCGCCGTCCTCGGTTCGTGCACCGCCGGCGGCGCCTACGTGCCGGCGATGAGCGACGAGGCGGTCATCGTCCGCGGCCAGGGGACGATCTTCCTGGGCGGCCCCCCGCTGGTGAAGGCGGCGACGGGGGAGGAGGTCAGCGCCGAGGACCTGGGCGGCGGCGACCTGCACTCCCGGGTCAGCGGGGTCACTGACCACCTCGCCGAGGACGACGCGCACGCGCTGCAGATCGTCCGGCAGATCGTCGGCACCCTCGGCCCGCGCGAGCCCCGGCCCTGGGACGTCGAGCCGGTCGAGGAGCCCGCGTACCCGGCGGAGAGCCTGTACGACGTCGTCCCGGTCGACACCCGCACGCCCTACGACGTCCGCGAGGTGATCGCCCGGCTGGTCGACGGCAGCCGGTTCGCCGAGTTCAAGCCGCTGTACGGGCCTACGCTGGTCACCGGCTTCGCCCGGCTGCACGGCCACCCGGTCGGGATCATCGCCAACAACGGCGTCCTGTTCGGTGAGTCCGCGCTCAAGGGCGCGCACTTCATCGAGCTGTGCGACCGCCGGAAGACCCCACTGCTGTTCCTGCAGAACATCTCCGGCTTCATGGTCGGCCGCGACTACGAGGCCGGCGGCATCGCCAAGCACGGCGCGAAGATGGTCACCGCCGTGGCCTGCGCGCGGGTGCCCAAGCTGACCGTCGTCATCGGTGGCTCGTTCGGTGCCGGCAACTACTCGATGTGCGGCCGGGCGTACTCGCCCCGGTTCCTGTTCACCTGGCCCAACGCCCGCATCTCGGTGATGGGCGGGGAGCAGGCGGCCAGCGTGCTGGCGCAGGTGCGCCGGGACCGGCTGGGGGACGACTGGAGCGCCGAGGACGAGGAGGCGTTCAAGGCGCCGATCCGTGCCCGCTACGAGGAGCAGGGCCACCCGTACCACGCCACGGCCCGGCTCTGGGACGACGGCGTCATCGACCCCGCCCAGACCCGCACCGTGCTCGGGCTCGCGCTCTCCGCGTGCGCCAACGCCCCCCTCGAGGAGGTCGGCTATGGCGTCTTCCGGATGTGAGCGGTCGCCCTGGTCCCACCAAAATGGCCATTTTGGTGGGACCGGAGCGGGGTCAGTTGGTGGCGCCGGCGATCGCGGGGGCCATCGGGTCGGTGCCCTCGGGCTTGACCTCGCGCAGCACGTAGTCCTCGATCTGCTCCACGTCGTGGGCCGAGCGGCGGACGACGGCGAGCAGGTCGCTCATCTTGCTGACCTCCTCGACCTGCTCCTTGATGAACCACTGCATGAACTGGTCGGAGGCGAAGTCGTTGTGCTGCCGGGCGACCGCGGTGAGCTGGTTGATCTGCTCGGTGACCCGCTTCTCCTGCTCCAGGGCCAGGGCGACCGGCGCGACGACGTCGGAGAACTCGGTGATCGGGGCCGCGATGCCGGGCATCTTCACCGGCGCGTCGGCGTCGAGCAGGTAGCGGACCATCATCATCGCGTGGTCGCGCTCCTCGCCGGCCTGGTCGAAGAACAGCTGCGCGGTCTGCGGCATGGTCAGCTCGTCGAAGTAGATGGCGCAGGCGACGTACTGCTGGTGGGCGGCGAACTCGTGGCCGATCTGGGCGTTGAGCAGGTCGATGAAGGCATCGGCGGCCATCGGGACTCCTGTAGGTCGCTGGGTGACGTCCCTCGAACGGTATCGGGCGACACGCCGCTGCCGTGGACGGGTCAGCAAGGCATGGCTAACCTCACCGCGTGGGGAAGCCGGCCAAGATGCCCAAGAAGAAGTGCTGCGTCGACAAGCCGCGGTGCGGTCGCTGTCCGCTGCGCGCGCTCGCCGAGGGGACGCTCCCGCCCGGGTACACCGTCAAGAAGCGCCGGCTGGTCAAGGCCACCAAGGCCGACGTCGTCCTCGCGAAGAGCACCCGCAAGGCAGCCTGACCCCACCCGGGCCCGACGTCGCGACTCCAGCCCCTCCCGCGGGGGGTGGTGAGGCGTGTTCGAGACCGTCCTGGTCGCCAACCGCGGTGAGATCGCCGTCCGGGTCATCCGGACGCTGCGTGCGATGGGCATCCGCTCGGTCGCGGTGCACAGCGAGGCCGACGCCGGCGCGCTGCACACCCGGCTGGCCGACGTCGCCGTGCCGATCGGGCCCGCCCCGGCCGCGCTGAGCTACCTGTCCATCGAGCGGGTGCTGGACGCCGCCCGGCGCACCGGCGCGCAGGCCGTGCACCCCGGCTACGGCTTCCTCTCCGAGAACGTGGACTTCGCCCGCGCCTGCGAGAAGGCCGGGATCGTCTTCATCGGCCCGCCGGTCGCCGCCATCGAGGCGATGGGCGACAAGATCCGGGCCAAGCAGACCGTCGCCGCCGCCGGGGTGCCGGTCGTGCCGGGCCGCACCGAGCCGGGCATGGACGACGCCGCGGTCGCCCGGGCCGCGGTCGAGGTCGGCTTCCCGGTGCTGCTCAAGCCCAGCGCCGGTGGCGGGGGCAAGGGCATGCGGGTGGTGCGCGACCCGGCCGAGCTGGCCGAGCAGATCGCCGGTGCCCGCCGCGAGGCCCGCAGCTCCTTCGGCGACGACACGCTGCTGGTCGAGCGGTACCTCGGGCACTCCCGGCACATCGAGGTGCAGGTCTTCGGCGACGAGCGCGGCACCGTGGTCCACCTGGGCGAGCGGGAGTGCAGCCTGCAGCGCCGGCACCAGAAGGTGATCGAGGAGGCGCCGTCCCCGCTGCTGTCCCCGGCCCAGCGGCAGGCGATGGGCGCGGCGGCGGTCGAGGCAGCCCGGGCGGTCGGCTACACCGGCGCCGGGACGGTCGAGTTCATCGTCGACGCCGACTCCCCGCAGGACTTCTTCTTCCTGGAGATGAACACCCGGCTGCAGGTCGAGCACCCGGTCACCGAGTGCGTCACCGGGCTGGACCTGGTGGAGCTGCAGCTGCGGGTGGCGGCCGGGGAGCGGCTGCCGATCGGGCAGGACGACGTCCGGCTGACCGGCCACGCGATCGAGGCCCGGGTCTACGCCGAGGACCCGGCGCGCGGGTTCCTGCCGCAGGCCGGGGAGGTCGTCGGGCTGGTCGAGCCGACCGGCGCCGGCGTCCGGGTGGACAGCTCGCTGCGGGTCGGCGGCGTCATCGGCACCGACTACGACCCGATGCTGGCCAAGGTGATCGCCTGGGGCCCGGACCGGGAGACCGCCCGCGCGCGGCTGGTCACCGCCCTCGGCGACACCGCCGTCCTGGGCGTGGCCACCAACACCGGCTTCCTGCGGGACCTGCTGACCGACCCCGACGTCGTCGCCGGCCGGCTGGACACCGGGCTGATCGAGCGCCGCGGCGAGGCGCTGACCGGTGCCCGGCCGATCCCCCCGCACGTCCACGCCGCGGCGGCGCTGGCGCTGCTGGCCGAGGTCGAGCCCCGGGGCACAGCGGTCGACCCCTGGGCGGACACCTCGGGCTGGCGGCTCGGCGAGCCGGCCTGGACGGTGCGCCGGCTGCAGGCGCCCGGCGCCGATCCGGTGACGGTCCGGGTGCGCGGCCGGTCGACGGCCGCGCAGGTGCGCGTCGGGGACGGCGAGCCGATGACCGCCCGGGTCGACCGGGACGGCGACCTGCTCGGCGTGACCCTCGACGACGTCACCACCCGCTACACGGTGGTGCACGCCGGGGGCACGGTCTGGCTCGCCGGGGACGGGCACGCGGTCGGGCTGCGCGAGCACGAGCGGCTCGCCACGGCCGGGACGGCAGCCGGGTCCGACGGTGCGGTGACCGCGCCGATGCCCGGCACGGTCACGGTCGTGCAGGTGTCCCTCGGGGACCAGGTGGAGGCGGGAACCCCGCTGCTGGTCGTCGAGGCGATGAAGATGGAGCACGTGCTGACCGCCCCGCTCGCGGGGACGGTCACCGAGCTCCCGGTGACGGCCGGCCAGTCGGTCCGGCTGGACGAGCGGGTGGCCGTGGTGACCCCACCGGCGCCCGGCGAGGAGGAGTGACCGTGCTGGACTACCGGCTCGACGAGGAGACCGAGGCGCTGCGGAAGGTGGTCCGCGAGTTCGCCGTGGAGGTCATCGCACCGCAGATCGGCGGGTTCTACGAGCGCGACGAGTTCCCCACCGACATCGTGCGGCAGATGGGCGAGCTGGGGCTGTTCGGCCTGCCGTTCCCCGAGGAGTACGGCGGCTCCGGCGGCGACTACTTCACCCTCTGCGTGGCGCTGGAGGAGCTGGCCCGGGTCGACAGCTCGGTGGCGATCACCCTGGAGGCCGGGGTGTCGCTGGGCGCCATGCCGATCTTCCGGTTCGGCACCGAGGAGCAGAAGCAGCAGTGGCTGCCCCGGCTCTGCGCCGGTGAGGCGCTGGGCGCCTTCGGGCTCACCGAGGCCGGTGGCGGTTCCGATGCCGGGGCCACGAAGACCACCGCCCGGCTCGAGGACGGCGAGTGGGTGATCAACGGCTCGAAGGCGTTCATCACCAACTCCGGCACCGAGGTCACCGACCTGGTCATCGTCACCGCGGTCACCGGCACCAAGCCCGACGGCGGCAAGGAGATCTCCACGATCATCGTGCCGTCGGGCACCCCGGGATTCGCCGTCGGCAAGCGGTACGCGAAGGTCGGCTGGAACGCCTCGGACACCCGCGAGCTCTCCTTCAGCGACTGCCGGGTGCCCGCGGAGAACCTGGTGGGGGAGCGGGGGCGGTGGTCTTCGTGGCCCCGGCATCGGAACCGCCACCGGCCTCGGTGAGCCCGAAGGCGCCCAGCGCCTCACCGGCGCAGAGCC